>NZ_LPVS01000037.1:0-89137 GCF_014843905.1 Mesorhizobium silamurunense
GCCTTGGGCCTACAGACCTATGCCGCTCAAGGCCGTGGCCTGAGAACAGCGACTACGATTCATGTCGTTGTCCCAGAACCGCTGCACATTTCTGGGCGACATGCATTAGCCGGTGGCGTGACCATTGAATCGGTTGACCGCCCGCCCTGCCCGGAGCGGGTTGATCACGAGCAGGTGCCAAGCGTCAGACTTAGTCTAGCCGGCATCCGGGACCCAGATGAAAAACTGATCTCCCTGGGGCTCGATCAGGAATGATCGGGCCTTGGAGCATCCCTTTGGTGCGTTGTACGGTGTCCCCGTGGCAAGATCGAATTCGGCAAAGTGAAGCGGGCATACAAGCCGCCGCCCCTCGAGGAAACCTTCCGACAATGACGCTTCCGCGTGGGGGCATCTATCTTGCAGGCCGAAATACTCGTCACCGACCCGGGCCACGACGATCTCGCCGATCGGTTCGACGTGGATCCTTTCCAGTTGTCCCTCCCGCAGCGGACGCATGTCCGGCAAATGGCGCCGTGTTCCCTTGGCGGCTGGTTTTTCGCCAGGGCTGCCATTGCCGTTGAGCTTGCCTACGGACGCCTGCTCTTGCGAGATCGCGAACTGGTGGACCTCCCGAGGCCGATTGACCCCAATTGCGAAATTCTCAAATTGCCAGAATGGGTAAGGCCCGTCGTCGGCTGATTGGGGAATTGCCGAAGGATCGGGCATTCCCGCAATGTGTATCGTGATATCGTACTGATCCGACCAGAAGCGAGGGAGAGGTAAGGAGGGGCCGTCCCTTCCCAGCATGGCGTGAGCGGCGCGGCTGGCCTGCTCGGTTGCGTTCTGCCAACTCTCTAGACGGATGCCATCAAGCCTGGCTGAGCTACTCTGCCGCGAGACGTCGCCAACGGCGAATATTTCAGGGTCGCTGGTTGCCCCGTTGGTATCGGTAAGAATGCCGTCCCTGCAGTCAAGACCGGCGCGCCTTGCCAGATGATCATTGGCGACTATCCCGATCGCGACCACGAAGAGATCCGCCTTTTCGACCTTGCCGTCGTACACCACCTCGACGTGGTCAGCATGCTCGGTGAACCGAGGCTCCTTTCCAAGCACGAACCGTACGCCATTTTCGACATGGACACGTTCGAGATAATCGGCGGCAACTTCAGGCAGTGCCTTGGCGCAGAGGCGGGCGTCTCTTCCAAACAAGGTAACGTCGATAGAGTTCTTGCGAACCGCCGCAGCCACCTCCAGGCCGAGCCAGCCGCTTCCAAGCACGAACATGCTGGCTGCATTCTTGAACGCTCGCCTCAGCCTTTCGGCATCGTCAGCCGTGCGAATGTAGTGAATGCGCCCATATCCACGGTCCAGCTTTGCCAGGCGGCGCGCAGTGCCCCCCGTGGCCAGCACCAAGCGGTCATAGGGGTATTCCATGCCGCTGGCGGTTTCCACGATCCGTTTTGACCGGTCTATGTGCACTACGGTTTCGCGAAGATGCACATTGACGTTCATCGCCTCGGCTTCGGCAGAGGTGAGAACAGATGTCAGGGCGGGCTGGTCGCGGTCTACAGCGAAGTTCTTGGACAATGGAGGCCGTTCATATGGCGGGTGTGGTTCATCGCCAAACAACGCGATCGACCCCTCATACCCGCACTCCCTGAGGACCCTTGCGGTAGAACCGCCCGCCTGCCCGGCGCCGACGATCACAATTGAGGATGGGGCGGAATGAAGATCAGCGACAACTTCATCGCCGAGCTCAAGCCAGCCTTCATTGAGAACCTCGCAGTAGATCCCGAAGTTCTTGCCGTACTGCGTAATCAAGGTTCGCAAAACCGAGCGATCCTCCGGAACGCCGAATTGCTCCAATGTGGTGAAGCTGCAGCGGCCGCATGGCTGCGTGCCACGAAGCCGTAGATTGCCGATGCTGAATTCCTGACCGAGCAAATTCAGTTCCGGGGGCTTGCCGCCTTCGGACTTCAGGTCGACCACCACGTTGGGTCGAAATCGCCGCTCATCGATGATGCTTCCCGGGAGGATCCTCTTCAGTGCATCGAGCGCTTGTCTGCTCAACAAATGGATTGGGCTCAGCGAGTATCGATGTTGCGCGATCCTGTCCTTGAGTTTGGCGCCGTAAGGTTGAACGCTGACGTGTCGGCCCAAGAAAGTTGAGAGCTGTTTCCAGAGTTGCGGATCATCGTGATGAAGCCAGTCTTTTCCGTCCAACGACACCAGAACTTGCCCATCCTCAGGATCCTGCCTGGATAGAAGCCGCGGCACCCTGCCCCAAACCTTCTTGGCGGGTTGTACGGTTTCTTGGGTTTCGGTGTCGATGATTGCAAATTGCCTGTCTCCTGAAAGTCCCCGTTCGGTAATATGCGCACGAGGTAACTTTTCGCCGGCGAGAGAACTGACTGGATAGCGCCATATTGCCACTACCGAGCCAACACCCGACTGCGTCATTCCATTACTCCCTTTCAAGGCGATTTGGCCGAATTGGTCGCCGCTGCCGTCGCTGCGGCGACCTGGATCACACGCCAACCTTGCGATGCCACTGGCTCTTAACTCGCCTCATGGCGACGTGGGACTTCCTTTTGATGCAGTGTTAGTTCGTGGCGAGGTAGACCTTGGGAATAGCACCGCGAAACACTCGATCCATGATGATGGCCAGTGCGACGATCGCCAAGCTGGCGCGCAAGCCCACTCCAAAATCGAGGCGGGTCAGACCGCGGGTGACTTCGGAACCAAGTCCGCCAGCCCCGACAAGCCCTGCCAGCACCATCATGGCGAGCGACAGGAGAATGCATTGGTTCACGCCGACGAGAAGCGTTGGCAGGGCGGATGGCAGTTCGATCTTCTTCAGGACGTCGATCTTGTTCGCACCGATCGCGTTGCCGAGTTCAATGCGCTCTTTCGGTATCTGCGCCATCGCCAGGACCGTCAGTCGCACCATCGGGGCAATACCATAAACGATAGTCGAGATCAGTGCCGGTACTGTACCTAGCCCGAAGAGAATGACCGCCGGAACAAGGTAGACCCAAGGAGGCATTGTTTGCATGATATCGAGTATCGGTCGTGTCGCGCTTTCGAGACGCGAGCTGCGCGACACGAGAATTCCAATCGGAATGCCAAATAGGACAGAGAACACAACGGCAACCATGACCAGAGCCAACGTCTGAATTGTCGCATCCCACATCCCCAGCAACATGCACAGGAAGAGCCCGGCCAGCGTGAGCAGGCCGTGGCGCCATCCTGCAAAAAGCAACGCGATCACCGCCAGGACGCCTGCCACGACCGGTGCCGGTCCGAGGGATAGCACCTCGATAATGCTGGTCACCAGGAAATCGAAGAATGTCGTTATCGCGGCGAAAACATCATGATAGTTCAGATTCAACCACGACAATGCAGGCGCTACGACTGATCCCGGAGAAAGCTGCGCGTTATCCATGTGAACCTCCCGATCCAAGCGAACCAAGCCGTTGGGAAAATCTGTCCAAAACGATGCTGAGAACGACGATGGCTATCCCGGCGTTAATCGACTTGTCGATCTGCAGGGTCCGCACAGCGTCGTAGACGGTCTGGCCGAGACCGCCAGAACCGACGATGCCGGCGATAACCACCATACCGAAGCCGAGCATGAGGCTTTGGTTGACACCAGCCAGGATCGCGGGGAACGCAAACGGAATCCGGATCTTGAACAACGCCTGCAGCGGCTTCATTCCGACAGCCGTGCCCAGCTCTCGGAACTCTGTGGGCGTCATGCGAATGCCGTGGGCCGTCAGACGCATCGCGGGGGGGATGGCGACCAAAGTCGTCGCGCACATTGCGGTTGCCGGTCCGTAGCCAAGCAACGCAATCCCCGGAAGCAGGTAGATGTATGCCGGCATCGTTTGAATGAAGTCGAGCACCACATCGCTCGCCTTCGTCAATCCCGCCGCCAGACCCACGAGGATGCCGCTTGGGATCGCGATCAGAAGCGCTATCAGCGTTGAGCTCAGGACAAGCGTCAAAGTGCTCATGGTCTCGGACCACAACCCCATCGCCTGGCAGAGCCATAGGCCCGCAGCTGCGGCGACGGCGAAAACGCGTCCGACTGCAAACCAACCGACCACGAGAACAATCAGGATGAACGCCCAATACGGCGTCAACCCCAAGAGCCCGTCGATCAGGTTGAACACGAAGTCGAGAATTGCCCGAAATGAATCAAAGAACGTCGTGGCGTTGTCGTTGACCCACATCAGGGCGTCGTTCACGACTGAATCAAAGGAGTCTGTTATATCCGGCATCACATTGCCCTCCTGCTGGACCCTATGCCCGTTCAGTTGACGTCGATGCCCCGCACGGCCTTGAGAAGGTTCTCGCGTGTTACGATGCCGACGGTACTGTTCCGATCGCTAATCGCGATCCGGTCGGCTCCGTGTTGCAGCGAGCTATCGATCAACGTTTGAAGATCGTCGTCGACAAAGGCGGTTGGCATCGAGGATTTATCGCCCTGGACCGCGCCCGGCTTCGACATGATCGAATGCGCCTTCACAAGGTGCAATCTGGAAATTCCCTCAACGAAGTCGGCAACATAGTCGTCGGCCGGCCTGAGCACGATTTCCTCGGGGGTTCCGATTTGAACAATTCGTCCTTCCTTCATGATGGCGATCCGATCGCCAATCCGGATGGCTTCTTCAAGGTCGTGAGTGATGAAGACGGACGTCTTGTTGAGCTGGGTAGACAGTTGCTTGAATTCGATCTGCAACTGCTTGCGGATGAGCGGGTCCAGCGCGCTGAATGGTTCGTCCATGAGCAATATCTCGGGGTTTGCAGCCAGGGCGCGTGCTATTCCCACGCGTTGCTGCATGCCGCCCGAGAGTTCCCTCGGATAGCGCTCCGCCCAGTTCTTGAGACCGACCTTCTCGAGGGCAGCCAAGCAGGTCTCCGTTCGCTGGCTTTTGGACAGCTGCTGAACCTCCAACGGAAGGGAGACGTTCTGAAGCACAGTGCGATAGGGAAGGAGCGCGACATGCTGGAACACCATCCCTATATGCTTGGCACGCATCGCCCTCAGATCGCCTTCGGCCATCTTGCAGACGTCCTCTCCGCGTACGATCACCTCGCCGACGCTTGGTTCAATAAGACGATTGAAGTGGCGAATGAGCGTGGACTTCCCGCTGCCCGAAAGTCCCATTATGCAGAACGTCTCGCCTTCAAGCACCTCGAAAGAGGCATCGGCCACAGCGACCACGACGCCGAAGTCCTTTAGGATCTGGTCTTTGTCGTGCGTGCCCTTTTTCGCAGCGTCCACCGCAGCGGAACTCTTCGCACCGAAGAACTTCCAAACAGAACGGCACTCGACCACCTTGGGACGAGTGACAGTGTTAGCTTGCTTGATCTTGTCCATGATACCTCCCTGGCATAGCTGAAAGCGGCAAAGCTAAGTGCGGCACCCGGCCTTCGCCGGGTGCCGACTGGTTGAAGGTTATTCAGAGGACATCACCGACCACTTCTCGACAGTCGCCTGGTGCTTCTGCCACCAATCGTCGACCGCCTGCTCGATGGTTTTGCCGTCGTTCATCGCCGAGTTGATGTCGACGTTGTCCTGGAGCGGCAGGTAAACCGAGGCAAGACTTTCACGAGCGTGGGGGTTCTTTTCCGAGAAGCCCTTCTTGGCGATCCAGTAATAGGCCTGCGGAGGCGCAAACGAACCCTTGGGATCCTTCAGGAACTTCACGTCGAACACTTTCGCCATCCATGAAGGCGTCCAGAGCATGGTGACGATAGGCTCTTTGCGCTCCAGCGATGACTTGAGCTGGGCAACCATCGCCGCGGTGCTGCCGTCGATGATCTGGTACTTCAGATCATAGTCCTTGAGGGCATTGTGAGCCTCGCGCATAAGACCCGAACCGGGCTCGATGCCGATGATCTTGCCTCCGACCTTATCGGCGATCGTGTTCAGCTGATCGACTGAATCGACAGGAACATAGGAAGGCACCACCAATCCCTGCACGACACCGAACGAGACGATCGATACTTTCTCGAGCTTGCTATGGAACTTGGCCCAATAGTCGGAGGCGATGTAGTCGACATTGGAAAGAAGGATGTCTACGTCACCTTTCTGGAGCGCGGCGTATGCGATGCCCCACTCGGAGAATTTGGTGAATTCAATCTTGAATCCCTCTTTCTCAAGGAACTTCGAGGTTACAAGTGAGATCGCCATCTGGTCTTCCCAGGAAAGGCTGCCCACTTTTATGACTTTCTCATCAGCCTTAACAGGCGCCATGGCGAAGATCATCAAGGCGATTGCCGTGAATATTCTAACAAAGATTTTCATGTCATGCTCCCTTTTTAAGTCTTGTCCGTTGATTCAAGTTCTTGCGAATTGTTCTAGTTTCACTCCTCCTCTTACACTTCGCCCTTAGAAGGCTCTCCGACGCGGGCGGCTCATCAGCTGCGCCTGCTTTGGCGAGCTTTCCGCTCGCCAAACCAATTCCCAAAATCAGCGACGCCCCGGATGGGCGTCAGATCTCTCCGCCCGCTTGGAACTCGTCCCAGGCGAGCCGCAGGTTCGCTCCCATCGTCAGAAATGGTTCAGGAGGGCACCAACTCGGCGCGTTGGTCTTCGCGAGATATCGAAGTTCCTCGCTGTCGATCCCGCAGACCAGGTCGGCGAGATATAGGCCGAGCATGCTGCTGCGCGTCAGGCCAAGACCATCGCCAACGGTGCCGGCGAAGACATTCCTACCGACTTCACCAAATAACGACTGAGTATTAAATGTCAGCGGGATCATGCCGCCATACACGTACTCGAAGTTCACGTGTTCCAACTTTGGAAATCGCGAAACAAAAGCTTTGCGCAACTTGTTGCGGGCACGGTGGACCCGCTCGGGCGAAGTGCATTGGTGGGTCGAGAACGATAGGCCGTTGCGAACGAATATTCGCCTGGATGCGGTATATCTCACAGTAGTGCCGGCCGGGTGAGCCGCGGTGCATCCCCAGGGCTCGACGTTTCCGAAGGTGGTCAACTCCTCATCGCTTAACTTGCGCGTGAACGCGCCGAAGCTGTTGATGCCGTATAGGCGGCCTGCCTGGGGGATGCCGAAATGGTTTGCGAACGCGCTCACCGTTAGGATGATCTTGCCCGAGCGGACGGTCTTGCCGTTCACAAGGCGCACGCTCGGAGTGGGCCCATCCAGAACCTGCAACACAGGCGTCGTCTCAAAGACGTGGACGTTCTGCGGCAAGACGGACGCCAACCCACGCACAACTTCCGCGGGGTTGATGAGCACCGTTCCGGGGGTAAAAAGAGCCCGTATGTAGTACTCGGTACCGAGCTTTCCAGCCAGCTCCGCCCGCTCGAAAACCTTGCTCTCGGTGTCGATCGCGTCGAGAAATCGCGCCAGATTGTCCAGAGCTGGAAGGAACCGCTTTTCGCGGGCAGCCAGGAATTTGCCGGACTCACGCCAATCTATCTGGAGATTGTGCTTGTTCTTGAGTTCTCGCATCCGGTTGATGACGATCGTGTTCAACCGGAAGCGCCATCTGTGATGCTCGAGATCGACTTTGGGATCGCCGACGGTCACATGAGGGACATCGATCATGAATCCCGCGTTCCGGCCGCTGTCCCCCATCCCGACCTGCAACGCCTCAAACAGCGCGATCTTCGCTCCCGGCCTGTTCTCGGCCAACCGGGACGCGGCGTTCACGCCGGCAAAGCCGGCGCCGACCACGATGAAATCATAGTCGGCTTCCATCACGCTCGAATCTGCAAAGCTATGATCCTTGTTGGTAGCTGTGCTGAACCAGCCCAGATCACCAACAGGCGCGGGAAAACGGCTAACCTCTTTCATGGTCGGCTTCCTAGCTCCTAGCAACAAAGGCTTGGAGCAGTGGTCGGCGCTCTATTGCCCATCAGTAGAGCTTCGTCTTTTCCAAGATCTCATCGATCTCGGACTTCTCGGCCTGCGAGAGTGGTAGCCGGGGACGGCGGCAGAAGCCCCCCTGGAGGCCAACCTTGTCCATCGCGTACTTGGTGGCCTGGATGAACTTCGACGTGTTCTCGAAATATCTCGCCAGGGGACGATAGTTCTTCGACAGCTCACGTGCCTTTTCGGTTTGGCCGCTTTCAACCAGTTCCAACAAGTCCCGAACCATCCGCGGCGCGATATTGCCCCCGAGGCAGACCCAGCCGCGAGCGCCCGCGCTGAACGCCTCGTAGTACATGTCTTCGTACCCGCAGACCGGCGTAAGCTGGCCATTGAGCTCGTCTACAATCCTCGAAATGCGTTTCACGTCGTTCGAGGACTCTTTGATCGCCACGATGTTGGGATGCTGGCTGAGCTTGCTAACCAGGTCGAAGGGCATGTCGATGCCGTTGCTGCCTGGGTTGTTGTACAGCATGATTTTCACATCGGTGCCGTTCGCAACGTCGGTGTAATAAGTGTAAAGTTCCTCAGAGTTGAGGCCGAGACCAGGGTGCGACAGCAGTAGGACGCCTACTCCGCCGTTGTCGCCGACATGCTTCGTCAATTCGATGACTTTCCCGGTTGTGGTGGCGATGGTCCCCGCCATCAGCGGGCAGCGTCCGTTCAACCGCTTGGCGGCGAATTCGAAGAGAGCCTTGCGTTCTTCGACTGACATCGCGCTATATTCGCCGAGCGTGCCTGCAACGCATACGCCATAGCCACCCTTGTCGGCGTAGTGGTCGAGATTGTCTCCGAACGCCCCATAGTCGATGCTGCCATCCTCTTTGAACGGAGTTGCAACAACGGTGAAAACGCCACGAAGCTCGCTCATCTTTTCATCCCTTTTCCACTCAGCCGCGATTGGCTGACCAATGACGGTGCCCTCCTAAATGCAGGTTCCGTGCCAATTGGAAAAACCTAGTCCTTTTTGGGAGTAGTTGCGGGCCGCAGGCTTAGCGAAGGTGCGCGTGGGCTCTTGTCTTCGCTGCCAGAGAGACCAAAACGTCACAAAAAGCGACGTTTTCTGCCTTTGGATTGACAAGAGTCGCCTTGCTTGCGCGAACCTAACGTATAAATTTGACACATTTCCTTGCATGACGTTTAGCAACGTGCCTTTATGATACGAAAAGTGGCGTGCTCTGCACCTCAGGCGCCCGATACCGGCGTTGAACGCGAGTCACACGGAGAAGAAGATGATTTTGGGCGACCTTCGTACAGTTCATACTCGTCAGATGTGGGAGCAGTTCATTGACGGCAAACCCATTCAACGCCAGTCGCTCCCCGACTACGTCTACCGAGCATGGACCAACTGCCGCGACCACCAGATAAACCCGCGACAGGTGCTTGACGCTCTCACTATGCCGGCCGACGAATTCGAGGCGCTGAAAGAGAGGTATTCGGAACTCATTGAGATTGCCGAGCCGGTTCTGGAGATGGTGCTTTTCTCGACCAGCAGCGCTCAGTTCATCGCAATGCTCACGTCACGTGAGGGCGTAATCTTGTCGGTAGCAGGCGACTTGGACAGCCTGAGTGTGCAGGAAAATTATTACAATAAACCTGGCGTATACTGCGATAATAGATACTTCAGTGCGCGAGCAACAACCTTGGCTCTGCAGGAAAAAAAACCAATATCCCTGTGTGGCAGTGAGCATTTCTTGGAAGTATTTCATAACTCATTGTGCTATGCCGCTCCTGTATTCAACCCCACCGGCGACGTAGCCGCATGTGTGTCCATAGCATCATCACTAAGCAATTCGAGTCCGAAAACTTTTTCTATGGTTGCTGCGGCTGCAAATAACATAAGCTCGCAACTCCACAGAAAGCACCTGTACGAATCGGGAAATTATCTTAGATCAATGGTGTATTCTATTTGCGAAACTCTTCCAGATGCTCTGATAGCCTTGAATAATGAAAGAGCCATTACGTATGTCAATCGCGCGGCTGAAGACCTCTTGGACTCTCAATCGGCAAATCTCGTGGGAAAGAATATCGCCGACTTCTTCGACGAACCGAGCCTGAAAGACATATCCTACCAGATCGATGCGAATAAGAAGAACAGCGTGTCGGTCACACTCAAGAGCCGCAACACAGGAAAGTGGCTTTGCCGGGCACTCCCACTGCAAGATGCCAATCGCGCAACTGTCGGTATGACATTGTTCCTCGCTTCGGAAAAGCAAATCGTCCAGGGCATAACGCAGGTCGGCGGAAATCGCGCATACTATCGCCTCGAAGACATCCAGGGGGAGTCTCCGCAGCTGAAAAATTGCGTGCAGTTGGCGAAGAAAATCGCCAAGAAGGCGAACCGTGTCCTCATAACGGGCGAGAGTGGAACCGGGAAGGAACTCTTCGCTCAAGGCATTCACAACGCCAGCCCCCGGCATGCCCAGCCATTTGTCGCCATTTCTTGCGCATCGATACCGCGTGATCTGATAGAGGCAGAACTGTTCGGCTATGTTTCCGGCTCTTTTACAGGCGCTAGCAAAAACGGAGCCGTCGGAAAGTTCGAACTCGCACAGAATGGAACGCTCTTTCTCGACGAGATTGGCAGTCTGCCAATGGAGGCCCAAGGCAAGCTCTTGCGAGCCCTTCAGCAAAATGAAATCACTCGTATCGGCGGCAATGTTCCAATCCCAGTTAATGTGAATGTTATTTCCGCCAACAATGTGAACCTTCATGAACTCGTAAATCTGCGCATGTTCAGGGAAGACCTCCTATACAGACTCAATAGTGTTGAAATCAACGTCCCGCCGTTGCGTGAGCGAACTGGGGACACCGAGTTTCTAATAAAATACTTCATCCGAACGCTATCGAAGGCGCAAGGCCGGGAGGTCACGATCTCGTCTAGCTGGCTTGACCCGATGTTGCAGCAACACTGGCAGGGCAATGTTCGCGAGCTTGAACACGCGTGCGAAACAGCGCTCATTTTGTGTGACGAGGAGGTTCTGACCCGCCGACACCTTCCGCACTCGGTCAGGGGTAATATCGACAGTGAGCCGAGGGAGCAGTTGGCCAGCGAGTGCGAATCCCTCGAGGAGAACTTTCGCAAGTGGCTGGTCTCCGCTTTAGAGAGTTGCCACGGAAATCTCACCACCATAGCAGCAAAGCACGACATTTCACGCAGCACACTGTATCGGAAGGTTCAGGAATATGGGATCGACGTGAAATCCTTTCGCGCTCGCAGGCGAAAAAAGGTGAGACACTGATGGCTGCCAAGCCGCCCGCCCCTGCCGAGAGGCTATCCTAAAACCGATAACTTCGACATTTCGTTCCTATTTGCGACGAAATATCGAATGCGCGTTCCTAAACGCGTCTTTGTGAGACATTTCCTCCTCTAGTCGCCAGTCAACCGCGGCAATTGTCCAAAACACATCGCGTCATATTACGACGTTTATGCGACTTACAGATCGAGCCATCGAGTGTGCGCTGCGGGCAATGCCGGCCCATGCGGTAGGTACGCAGTTGGCACACGGCTTGCTTTGAAAATCGACGAGATAGCTTCACAGAGCTTCAACGCGTTAGCGGTCGTTGGGGGCTGAGCAATATTATGTCCGTTCGGAATGTTGACCCAAAAAGATAGTCCGGAGAAAGCCCGATGGAATCCCAGCTTATCGTGATGCTGACGCAGAACGACATCACCGTTGAAGATGCAGATGAGGTTTTTGATTCCTGCAAGGACCTGCCGGTCAGGTTTTGGGGCTTCAAGAATGTGGGAATTTCCAAGAACGACACCCGCGCGCTCGTCGAGACAATGAAAGCCAACGGCAAGGTCACGTTTCTGGAGGTCGTCACTTACACGGAAGAGTCCTGTCTGGAGAACGCGAAACTCGCGATCGAGTGCGGCTTCGATTATCTGACTGGCACCCGGTTCTACCCTTCGGTGGCGGAACTTCTGAAGGGGACCCCTGTAAAATACTTTCCTTTCGTCGGAGACGTCGACGGCAGCCCAGTGCTTTTGAGAGGCACGACA
The DNA here is from genome assembly GCF_014843905.1 of Mesorhizobium silamurunense. Lineage (NCBI taxonomy): Bacteria > Pseudomonadati > Pseudomonadota > Alphaproteobacteria > Hyphomicrobiales > Phyllobacteriaceae > Mesorhizobium > Mesorhizobium silamurunense. The sequence continues at coordinate 11,893 of NZ_LPVS01000037.1, forward strand.
AGGGAAATCCTGGACGAGTGCAAGCGCCTTGAGGCCGCGGGTGTGCATGGCCTGGACCTAGTCGCTTATCGCTACGTCGATGGGGATCCCGTCGACCTGGCCAAGAAGGTTGTGGCCTCCGCCACGACGGACGTCATCATGGCCGGGAGTATTTCCAGCGCCGAACGGCTTGCGATCGTGAATGAGATAAACCCATTCGCCTTCACGATGGGGAGCGCTCTATTCGACAAATTCTTCGTGCCCGACGGCGACTTCCGCCGGAACCTAGAGAAGGTCGTCGACCTGATGGACGCCCTTTAGATCCAATCCGCACTCAAAGGAGAAAACAATGGACAGCGCAATCAAAAGGCCCTCGGACACGAAAATCTTCATGGAAGGGCCGGAGGTATGCAGGCTTTATTATAAGACTGAAAAGCTGACTTTTGGTTCGTCTCAGCTCAATCCGGGCCAGACGGGCGCCGTTGATCACGGGCACCCGAATTCTCACGAAGTCTTCTTCTGCGCACGCGGCACCGTGCTGCTGCGCGTGAGTGAAACCTATTATGAAATGCATGAGGGCGACGCCGTTCTTGTGCCCCCTTCGGAGCCGCATCAACTGACGAACATCGGCTTGGACGTGGCGCTTGTGACCTGGAGCCTGGCGCCAAGCGAATAGTCAGGCTCGTCGGGCTGGCACCAGGAGCAGGAAGGAGTTGAACGTGAAGTTTGTTCTGGGAGTCGATATCGGCACCACCGCCATCAAAGCTGCGGTTTTTGACGAGCGTGGTTCCGACCGGGGAAGTCACACGTGCGAATATAACTTGCTCACCCCCTTCTCCGGGGCTGTGGAGCTCGACGCACGATCGTACGTCGACGCGTTCAAATCGGCTATCGCCAGCGCCATCGCGACCGCGCAGGTATCGAAGGACGACATCGTATCGCTGGGTATTTCAGCCCAGGGTGAAACGCTTTTTCTTGTCGACGAAGACGGTATGCCGTTGCGACCGGCCATAGTCTGGATGGATACGCGGGCAAACGACGAAGCAAGCTGGATCGAAGCGCAACTCGGTCGCGAAGTCGTCCACAAGACAACCGGCCAAGTGGGCATGAATGCGATCTGGCCTGCGTCCAAGATATTGTGGTTGAAGAAGAACGAGCCCGACGTGTTCGCGCGGACCGCGAAGTTCCTGCTCATCGAAGACTATTTCATCTTCCTGCTGACGGGCAAATATGTCTCCGAGGACTCACTGCTCTGCTCGACCATGTATTGGGATATCAATACGCGTCGATACTGGCCGCAGATGCTCGACACCCTTGGGGTGAAGGAGTCCCAGCTTCCAGAAATCATGCCGCCGGGCACGGCCATAGGCAAGGCGAACGCGGCGGCGGCGGCCGAGTTCGGGCTTTCTCCCGACACGTTGATCTGCCTTGGCGCACTCGATCAGGCTTGTGGCGCCATCGGCGTTGGAAACGTGCGGCCCGGAATTTTTTCGGAAAGCACTGGCGCTGCGCTCGCTTCGGTGGCGATGACCGATCATCCTTTGATCGATCCCGCTGGAGAAATGCCGTGTTTCGCAAGCGGCATCCCAGGAATGTACATGCTGCATGCCTTCTCCACTGGCGGAATGGCCATCCGATGGTTCCGAGACAGTTTCTGGGCCGCGGAGTTGGAGAAGGAACAGGCCGGAGGGGTCAACGTCTACTCGCTTATCGACCAGGCGGTGGCGAGCGTTGCTCCAGGTGCCGAAGGGCTTCTCGCCTTGCCTCATCTGCAGGGATCGGGCCCACCTGACACCAACGCCAAGGCTAAAGGCGTGTTCCTCAACGTGACGCTGGCGCATTCCAGAGCCCATTTTGCGCGCGCGATCATGGAAGGCGTTACCATGGTGCTGCTGAGAATGATCGAAGGGACGCGAGCTCTTGGCGTCGGCGTGACGGAGGTCAGGTCGCTGAGCGGTGGCGCAAAAAGTCGAACCTGGTGCCAAATCAAGTCTAACGCGTGCGGCCTGCCGGTCCGCACCATGAAGACAACTGACATCGCGGCCTGCCTGGGGGCCGCAATATTGGCGGGGGTGGCCGCTGGTTTGTGGCGGTCCGTAGAAGAGACGGCAACCTCCTTCGCGGAATATGACTCAGAGTTCGAGCCTGATCGCGCGCTGAAGCCGCTCTATGACAATATGCTTACAGAATACAAATCGCTGATGACGGAGCTTACACCCTCGTTCAATCGAGCCGCGCGGTCTCGCTGATCGGCGGCAACCGGCACGAGATCGCGGGAGTCTCCTTGGCCGGAGCCAAGGGGGCTCTGACCAGCCAACCACCCGTCATCGACGAGGATTGCCGAAAACTAGCCGGGCCGGGGCAACCCACCGGGCAGAAGGAAATACGCATGCCTGAACAGCTGACATTGAACGACGGCGCCGGCATTCCCCAGATCGGTCTTGGGGTGTGGCAGGTCGATCCGGGCATCACGTCACAAGTCGTGCGCTGGGGGATCGACGCCGGCTACCGCCTGATCGACACCGCCGAGGGCTACCGCAACGAGGAGGGTGTCGGCGAAGCGATCCGCGCCGCCGGCGTGCCGCGGTCCGAGCTGTTCATCACCTCGAAGCTGCGCAATGGCGCCCACCAGCGTGATACCGCGCTGCGCGCCTTCGACGACACGATGCAGAAGCTCGGCATCGACCGGATCGATCTCTTCCTCATCCACTGGCCGGTGCCCAGCCAGGATAAATATGTCGAGGCCTGGAAGACGCTGGTCGAGCTGAGAGAAGCCGGCCGCATCAAGTCGGTCGGCGTGTCGAACTTCAACCAGGACCATCTGGAGCGCATCATCGCCGAGACCGGTGTCACGCCCGTCGTCAACCAGATCGAGCTGCACCCGCGCTTCCAGCAGCGCGACAAGCGTGACTTCCATGCCAGGCACAACATCAGGATCGAAAGCTGGAGCCCGCTTGGCAGCGGCCGGCTGCTGGCCGACCCGACGCTGGAAGCGATCGCCAGGAAGCACGGCAAATCGGTGGCGCAGGTTATCATTCGCTGGCACCTCCAGGAAGGCCTGATCGTCATCCCGAAGTCCAACCATCAGGACCGTATCGCCGCCAATTTCGATGTCTTCGGCTTCGAGCTGGACGGCAACGACATGGAGACCATCCGCGGCATGGATTCCGCCGATGGCCGGACCGGGCAAGATCCGGCCATTGCATCGTTTCTGTTCTGACATTCCGGTGCGGTCTCCTTGCGGGACAGCGAGCAATGGTCCCGGCCAAGATCACCGAACGTCGCGTGCCAAACCCAGTTCCGAGCGATCATATCTCGGAGAAGAAGCGAGGAAAGCCATGGGATTCAAAAGGACGATCCATGCGGTCGACACGCATTCGGGCATTCCCATGCGAGTCATTACCGGGGGCATCCGGCATATTCCCGGAGCTTCAACCTATGAAAAAATGAAATGGCTTGAAAAGAACGATGATCAGTTGCGCAAGCTGGTCTTGCGCGAGCCCCGGGGATATCCGGCACATTGCTGCAACATCATCGTGCCACCGAGCCATCCGGAGGCCGACGCCGGCTATATCATCCTGGAACAGATCGAATATCCGATGATGTCGGGAGGGAACACGATCTCAGTTGCTACCGTCTTGCTCGAGATGGGCATCCTTCCGATGAAGGAGCCCACGACAGAGCTGGTGCTCGAGGCGCCAGCTGGACTCATCAGGATTAAGGCGGCGTGTCAGAACGGAAAGGTCAAGAGCGTCACTTTCAAGAACGTGCCGGCGTTTGCCGCCCACCTCGATGCGGTAATCGACGTACCGCATCTGGGTAAGGTTACCGTCGATGTCGGCTGGGGGGGAATGTTCTACGTCATCACCGACATCCGACAATTCAAGGGTCTGAAGCTCGTCCCAGAGCACGGGAAGGAGATCGCCCGGATTTCTTCGATGATCCGACAGGCAGCCGTCGAACAGCTCCCGGTGGCCCACCCGAACTATCCAGGCGTCGGAATCACCGTCTCTCAGATGTCAGGCCCAACCGACGATCCAAACGCCGATTGGAGGAATGCCGTAACCATGGGCACGGGTGAGTTCTCATGGGATGATCCGTCCACCTGGACGGGGGCTCTTGATCGTTGCCCGAGCGGCACGGGCACTTCTGCAAAGATGGCGGTTCTTCATGCCAAGGGCGAACTGCCGCTCAACCAAGATTTTCGTCACCAAAGCATCATGGGCATCGTCTACACCGGACGACTTGTCGATGAAACGACCATTGGGAATACCCGCGCGGTTGTGCCGACAATCACCGGCACTAGCTGGATCTTTGGCCTAAATACGCTCGTGCTCGATTACGACGATCCATTTCCCGAAGGCTTCACTGTCGGCGATATCTGGGCTTAGAGAGGGTCAGCGTTGGGCGAAGTCACGTGGTCGTTCCGGTCCGTCTCGGCATCGTCGGAGCCTGCCCTCAACTCCTGGATCAACCAACTAACAAAATGGTCTAGAACCAGATTCCGCCGAGCGCGTCGCGCAACGACTATATGGAACTTACCCGCCGCGCTGATGCTCGCATCGCCAAGTCGGACGAGGGTTCCATCATCAAGGAATGTCTGGACCAGCAGGCTCCAGCCTAACGCTATCCCCTGCCCGGCCCGAGCCGCGTACAGCACAGCGGTGTAATGGTTGAAACTCAACGCGGGGGCAAACACGCTGTTTTGGATGCCCAGCTCGGAGAACCAATCCTGCCACGTGTACCACGTCGGTTCCTTCATATCTTCGTTGATAAGCTCGTAGCGGCCTTCCCAAAATCGGGCGGCAGTCGAACCAAGCCTTTGGACGTAGTCGGGCGAGCACACGGGAAACAGAATGTCGCCGCGTGACTCGACAACGTCTCCATCCCTGAAAGGGGCGACCCCATAGCGGATCGCAACGTCGACCTCTCCCGCCTCAAGGTTGATCCTGTCGTCAGTCGACTGGACGCGAATTCGCGCATTTGGATAGTCGTTCCGGAATCGAACGAGCCTCGGCAACAACCAAAGCTGCGACAGGGCCGTGGTCACCCCGATCGTGATGGTGCCATTCGTTGATGCGGCGCGATATTCTGCAACACTGTCCGCTATTCCGGCAAAGTGTCGATTCAGGGCGGCGGCGAGCCTCGCGCACTCGGCAGTTGGCTCGATGGATCGGTGACGTCGAAAAAACAGCTGTGTCCCGAGATAGCTTTCCAAGGCCATGATCTGACGACTGACGGCCGTCTGCGTCACCCCCAGTTCGCGAGCGGCCAGTGTGAAACTCTTGTGCCGACTGGCGGCATCCAAGGCGACCAAAGACGTGAGAGACGGAACACTTTTCTTAAACGACATCGGGGCTGACCTCGGACGCCTGTAGCCGAGGCGGAACCAATGTCTTCCTGAATAGCAAAAGGGCGCTGCCTTGGACAGAGTTTCTCAGATACCAACTTCCAAGGGCGAAACCCGCGGGTTAATCTGCGCCCGGATCGTGGTCTCGGCGCCAGATGGTGGCACCACGCACCCAGGGTGACGCGGCCACGGCCGCCGGGGCTCGAAGACTTAGCGCGACGACGCCTTAGCCGTACTCTCGAATGGGCTTTCCCCAAGCATCCGGTTTGGGGACAACGCCCAGACCTGGGCCAGTGGGAACGTCGATCCAGCCGTTCTCGATCGTGATCCCGCCGTTCTGGTCGTAGTGGCCATCAATATACGGCGCAGCGATCCATGCGCCTTCGCACAGCGAAGGTGTCACGGTCGCAGCAAGGTGGACGCAGGCGGCTGCGATGATGTCGCCTCCCCACGCATCGTCACAGCTGAAAGGGAGATGTGCGAAATGGCAGATGTCCCGCACTGTCCGCATGCTGCTCAACCCACCGAGCCTTGTAACTTTCAGGCCGAAGCCGTCTACGGTCTTGTTGACCGCAGCGTTCAAAATCACGCCAAGATGCTCGGTGGACTCGTCGAGATACAAGGGATGCCTGACTTGATTTCGCAGACTGGCAACTTCCTCATAAGTGTTGCAAGGCTGCTCGAGAACATAAGGAAGATGCTCTGTCAGACGTGAAGCCGTAATAGCGTCCCCCGTCGACCACCCGCGGTTCACGTCAACTGCCCATCTAACCTCGGGTTTGATGACTTCGCCAACTTTGCGAATTGTTGCGATGTCCTCTTCCAGGGACCTGCCGCCTACCTTGGTCTGGATTCGGGTGTAACCCTCTCGCTGTTTCTCCGCCACAAGCGATGCCGTCTCCTGTGGCGACATGACTGTCGTTGAATAATAGGACGGGACTTTTCCCCGAACCGCACCGCCCAGGAGATCGCAAACGCGGGCATTGTACGCTTTCCCGGCGATGTCCCACAGCGCGATATCGACTGCCGCCTTCGCGTAGCGCGCACCATTCAGAGCGAGGTCCATGGATCGGGCGATGTTTTCGGTGTGAAGTGGATTTAGCCCGATCAGAGAAGGACAAACCTCATGAAGAGCCGCGCGTGCGCCCAGCGCGTGTTGTGGCTGATAGACAGTTCCCGCAGGGCAAACCTCTCCGTAGCCAATGATCCCTGTGTCCGTCATCAGCTCCACTATGGTCGTGTCAAGCACGCGGGTCGTTGTCGAGGCCATTCTGTATTCGCCGCCGACCACCGGAAGGGAGACTGCGTAGAGCTTTATCGCCTTGATTTTCATTGCGAGATTCCTGCCCGTTGTTCCAAGTATCTTGCTCCGGCGCGCGAACGCGCCGCGCGCCGGGAGTGATGCGATCTATCGAAGGAGCAGCCGTGGATAGTATGTGAGGCAGCCGAGAGTCAATGCACCCATGCATGTGAAAAAATCATGCCATTGCCAACTTGTTTGCATAAAGCATGGGAAAACCCGGAGATCGCGCGACTCCCAACCGGCTTTTGGCTCTCATGCGCGATTTTTTAGCCGAGGTGCGCATCTCGCATGACTTAAGATCATGCGTTACCTTAGGATTTGGCATTTCATTTCCCTTGCGCCCTGTGAAATCATTCGAGCACAGAATGAATCTCGTTCCGGACGGGCGGACAGGTGATATGGCGGAAGCGTTAAGACAGGATGCAGGAGTAAGTCTGGAGCATGCCAAAACAGGGCGCAGCGGCGGCCGGAATGCAAGGCGGGCACTGCGCACCGCTCCGGTCTTCGATATGCTGCCGGCTCTTAGGCGAGGCATCCCAACCTGCGAGGTGATGGACGAGGAACAGATCGCCCGGATCGACGACGCGTCGATGTCCATTCTCGAAGAGGTCGGAATCGTCTTTCGCGACGAAGTGGCGCTGGCCGATTGGCGAGCCGCTGGAGCCGACGTGCGTGGCGACAGGGTTCACCTCGATCGCGGGTTGGTGCGTCAGTTGATCTCAACAATCCCTTCGGGTTGGACCTATCGCGCTCGGAACCCGGCCAAGGATCTCAAATTCGGAGGCCAGAACTCGATCTTCGTGCCGATGGGAGGCGCTCCCTACATCCGAGGACTCGACAATGAGCGTCGCTGGGCCACGCTCTCGGATCTCCAGATGCTGGTAAAGTTGACGCAAATGTCGCCGGCTCTGCATTCCACGTCTCACCACATCATCGAGCCCATGGATGTGAAGGTAAGCCATCGCCACTTGGAGATCGCCTATTCTTCAATCAAGTACTCAGACAAGACTTTCATGGGGATGGCGACCACAGAGCGGAACGCCGAAGACGTGCTTGACATGGCCGCGATTCTGTTCGGCGCCGATGCAATGGATACGACGCCGGTCATAACGGGCAACGCAAATTGCAATAGCCCGCTGCTTTGGGACGAAATGATGCTGGGCGCGATACGAGCCTATAGTCGCAGGAACCAGCCGATACTCTGCTCCCCTTTCGCCCTCGGAGGTGCGAACACGCCGGCCTCTGCCGCCCCTACGGTGGCGCAGCTGAACGCAGAAGCGTTGGCTGGCCTGTCATATACACAGGTAATTCGTAAAGGAAGTCCGGCGATCTACGGGCATTTCCTATCGACAGTGTCGATGAGGTCTGGGGCACCAATGGCCGGTACACCCGAGATCAGCCTCATGAATTTCATGATCGGGCAGATGGCGCGCTTTTATGGCGTGCCGTGGCGGAGTTCGAACATGTTGGGAGGCTCCAAGGTCTTCGATGCCCAGGCAGCCTATGAAAGCGCGATGACCCTGAACGCTGTTCTTCACGCCGGCGCGAACTACATCTGGCACTCTGCCGGATGGAACGAGGGAGGTCTGCAGTGCTCTGTCGCGAAATTCGTCGTCGACGCCGACATGTGCGCGATGGGATATCGAATGGCCGAAGGAGTGCGGTGGGACGATTTCGACGAAGCGATGAAGGCAGTGCGCGATGTCGGGCCCGGCGGCCACTTCCTTGGGCACCCACATACCCAGGCCAATTTCGAGCGTGGCTTCTACATGCCGAAATTGTTTGACAACAACTCCATAGAGCAATGGCAAGCTGAAGGCAGCGTCGAGATTACCGGCAGAGCTTTGGAATACGCCAAACGGCTGTTGGACGAGTATGAAGAGCCAAAACTCGACCAAGCCGTGGATGAAGCTCTACGCGACTATCTGACCCGGCGGAAACGCGAAATTCCCGCCGAAGATGCGTTGAATACTAGCTATTAAACCGCTCGCGCTGATCGCAGAGTTCGGCACGCCTCCTAGTACGGCACATCTGTTGGCAAAAGTGTTTGTCGCTATACAAACTGGGGCACACATCACCTCTTTCCATCACAAAGCCTTTTGCAGTTCCGGCAAAATGACGAAGAGATCGCCGACGAGGCCGTAGTCGGCGACCTGGAAGATCGGCGCCTCCTCATCCTTGTTGATGGCGACGATCACCTTGGAATCCTTCATGCCGGCGAGGTGCTGGATGGCGCCGGAGATGCCGACGGCGATGTAGAGGTCGGGCGCGACCACCTTGCCGGTCTGGCCGACCTGCCAGTCGTTCGGGGCGTAGCCGGCATCGACCGCGGCGCGGGAAGCGCCGACGGCGGCGCCGAGCTTGTCGGCGACCGGCAGGATGACCTCCTGGAACTTCTCCGAGGAGCCAAGCGCACGGCCGCCCGAGATGATGATCTTGGCCGAGGTCAGTTCCGGACGGTCGGTCTCGGAAAGCTTGTTCTCGACAAAGCTGGATAGGCCCGGGTCGGCTGCCGTCGAGACATTTTCGACGGCAGCCGCATTGCCTTGGGAGGCGCTTGGATAGGAAGCGGTGCGTACAGTGATCACCTTCTTGGCGTCAGTGGTCTGCACGGTCTGGATGGCGTTGCCGGCATAGATCGGCCGCTTGAAGGTGTCGGGTGAGACCACCTCGATGATTTCGGACACCTGTGCGACATCGAGCAGGGCAGCCACGCGCGGCGCGACGTTCTTGCCCGACGAGGTCGCCGGGGCGACGATCGTGTCGTAGGAGCCGGCGAGCGAAACCACGAGAGCCGCCAGCGGCTCGGCCAGGCGCTCAGCAAGCTCGTCGGCCTCGGCCAGCAGCACCTTGCGAACGCCCTTCAGCTTGGCGGCGGCGTCGGCGGCGGCCTTGGCGCCCTTGCCGGCGACCAGCACGTCGACGTCCGAGCCGATCTGGAGGGCCGCCGACAGCGCCTTGGCGGTCTGGTCGGAAAGGGTCGCGTTGTCGTGTTCGGCGATGAGGAGAATAGCCATTTTCGTGTTCCTTTCCCGATCGCTTACAGCACGCCGGCTTCGTTCTTGAGCTTGTCGACCAGCTCGGCGACGCTCTTGACCTTGACGCCCGCCTTGCGGCCGCCCGGCTCCTCGGTCTTGATCACCTTGAGCCGCGGCTTGACGTCGGCGCCGTAGTCGGCCGGGCTCTTCTCGTCGAGCGGCTTCTTCTTGGCCTTCATGATGTTGGGCAGCGAGGCGTAGCGCGGCTGGTTGAGGCGAAGGTCGGCGGTCACGATCGCCGGCATCTTCAGCTCCACCGTCTGCAGGCCGCCATCGACCTCGCGCGTCACCTTGGCCTTGTCGCCGGCGAGCTCCACCTTGGAGGCGAAGGTGCCTTGAGCCCAGCCCAACAGCGCCGCCAGCATCTGGCCGGTCTGGTTGCTATCGTCGTCGATCGCCTGCTTGCCGAGGATGACGAGGCCGGGCTTCTCGGCGTCCACCACGCCCTTCAGCACCTTGGCGACGCCGAGCGGCTCGGTCTGCTCGTCGGTCTTGACCAGGATGGCGCGGTCGGCGCCCATGGCGAGCGCGGTGCGCAGCGTTTCCTGCGCCTGCTGCGGACCGATCGAGACGACGATGATCTCTTCCGCCTTGCCGGCTTCCTTCAGCCGGATCGCCTCTTCGACCGCGATCTCGTCGAACGGGTTCATCGCCATCTTGACGTTGGCAAGCTCGACCGCCGAACCGTCCGACTTCACCCGGACCTTCACGTTGGCATCCACAACCCGCTTCACGGGCACAAGGATCTTCATCCTGATTACCTTTGCTTAATCGACGAAATTTGCTCTCGCGCACTCTTGTCGGGCGCGCGGTAGTACGGTGCATTGGATGGCGCCAAGGCAGGTTTTCCGAGAATGCTATCCGAGATTTTCTCGGCCATCATCATGATGGCGGCACTTAGATTGGCGGTTACGATTCTGGGCATGATGGAAGCGTCCACCACACGAATGCGGCGGACCGCTTTCACCCTCGCCTCGGCATCGACCACTGCCTCGTCGTCCGCGCCCATGCGACAGGTGCCCGAGGGATGATAGGACGTCCCTAGATTGGCCCGGACGAACCTTTCGACATCCGCATCTGTGCGCACGTCCGCGCCGGGGGTCAGTTCAGTGCCCCGATATTTGTCCCAGATCGGCTGATGGATCATGTCGCGAGCAAGCCGCACGCCGTCAATGAAGTCCTGAACGTCTTGCGGAGAATCCAGATGGTTGAAGACGATGGATGGAGGTGCCGCAGGATCGGCCGATCGCAGGGTCACGGCACCTCGGCTCTCGGGGCGCGAAAGGTCCATCCAAAACTGGAAACCGGGAATTGCTACCAGCTTGCCGTTTTTAACCTGTCGCGTAAGCGGCAGAAACTCGAATTGCATATTTGGAAAAGCCACGTCTGGGCGTGTCCGAAGAAATGCACCGGCTTCGAAGAAATTGCTTGCGCCGAGTCCTTTCTTACGCACAGCCCAATCAACTGCAAGCTTGGCTTGGCCAAAAAGGTTCAGTTGCGAGACCAGAGAATCTTCATACCTGGTCGCATATTGGAGGTTCACACCGGGGTGATTTTCCAGATTACGGCCGACCGCCGGCACATGGGCTTTGAGCGCAATTCCGTGCTTGCGCAGATCATCGGCGTCACCGATGCCCGATAGCATCAACAGTTGAGGGCTGTTGAATGCGCCCGCGCAAAGAATGATTTCGCGATTGCAGGTTACCGTCCTGGTATTGCCGCCCTTAGAAATCTCGATCCCTGTGGCGGCCCCATTCTCGATTACGACCTTGTTGACATGAGCGCGGGAAAGCACTTCCAGGTTTTCTCTGTCTCTGACCGGATGAAGATATCCCCGTGCCGAAGTCCAGCGGAGCCCCTTGTGCACAAAAGCCTGGGCAATATGGACGCCTTCTTGTCTGTAACCGTTGTGGTCGGACGCCACTTCGTGGCCAGCCTGCTCGCCGCTCCGCAGAAATACGTCAAAGAGCTTGTGCTCGGCTTTGCATCGGCTGATGAACATAGGTCCATCGCCGCCACGCCACTCGTTGGCTCCATCAGCAAAAGTTTCCATTTTGCGGAAATAGGGCAGGCAATGCGCGTAGTCCCACCCTGGCAATCCGCCTTCGGCCCAACCATCGAAATCCATCGGGTTGCCGCGATTGAATATCATGGCATTGATCGATGAGGTGCCGCCGATTACGCGGCCGCGCTTCTCGTCGATCATTCTTCCGCCGAGTTCGGGCTCAGGGCCTGACTCATAGCCCCAACCGAGCTTTTTGCTTTGGTAAGTGAAAGGCAAAGCAGCCGGCATGGAGATCATAGGACTGCGATCGGATCCCCCGGCTTCGACGAGCAGAACGCGGATTGCCGGGTTTTCACTAAGTCGCGCGGCAACGATGCATCCAGCGGACCCGGCCCCAACGACGATATAATCAAAGCGCGCCCTTGCAGGATCCAAGGCGATACGGTCCCCATAGATGTTGGAAGGCTCCACTGCCACCGCTCTTAAATGCAAATGTCACATATTGGATACCATTCTATTTTATCGTATAAAGTCGTGTCAAACTCAAACTTTCGTTTCAACCGGATTCCGTGCCCCACATCGGGGCCAACTGAGGAGATGGAAAATGCCTTGGATCAGGATCGATCTGTCAGAGGGTCGGAGCGTGGAGCAGAAGCAGAAAACCGCAAAGGCGATTACGAATGCCTTGGTAGAGTTCTGCAACTGCACGCCCGAGTCGGTTAGCATCGTTTTTAATGACGTGAACGCGGACAACTGGGCTTTCGGCGGCACGCTGATTTCCCAGAAGGGGAAGAACGAGTGACGCGTTGCCGAGTCCTCCAGATCTTCGTGCACGCATAAGGTTGGAATGTGCACCAAAAGTCCAAGGGGATTGACAAACAATCATATGCAATCTTACACAATTGCATAAATATTGATTCCACCTTTGACCATAGGTTCATAAATGGCACCCAAGCAAGCACCAGCTCGCAAACCCGCGCCTGAACTTGTGAGAGACGGATTGCGCGCATCGATTCTGGCCGGCGAGTTCGAAGCCGGATATCAACTTCGACAGGATGAGGTGGCGGAGCAGTTCGGGACCAGCCGCATTCCAGTACGCGAGGCATTGCGACAGCTGGAGAGTGAAGGCCTCATCATCTTCCATGCCAACAAGGGTGCGGTTGTCAAAGGGCTGTCCCTCGAAGATGTCCTCGAAATGTTGGATATCCGAATTGGGCTCGAAACCAGGGCTTTGAAACTGGCCATCCCGAACATGGCAATCGAAGACCTCGAAGTGGCGCAGGAAATTCTCGACCGCTATGACGCGGCTTCAGACCCAGAAGCCTGGGGGGAGATGAACTGGAATTTCCACTGGACACTCTATGCGCCCTGCAGCAGGCCGAAGCTGCTCGCCATGATTGAGGCTAACTATGGGCACGTCAGCCGCTTCATACGCCGTCAGGTATCGCGGGCGGCCGGTAAGGTTCGCCCGCAGAAAGAGCATCATGAACTGCTCGACCTTTGTAGGCAGGGGAAGATTGACGAGGCCGTGGATTTGTTGGAGAGACATATCGAACAGACCCAAAAATCCCTGCAGGCGAGCAGCCGGCGAATGGAAGCGGGCCGATAGCCGTTGTCAGTCCGGGCCACACAGGCGGTGGCCAATATTGCCTAACCTCAGATGATGCCCCGCTCAGGAAGTGGCTTGCCGTCGACAAGGCGTTGCCAGCCGAAGCGCGTCAGATCGATCGTCTCGTAGCGGCCGTTGAGGATGAGCTCGGCGATGGCTCGGCCGCATCCTGGCGCATGCATGAGGCCGTGACCGGAAAAACCGGCGAGCATATGGAAATTGCCGAGCCCGTCAGCTCCTGCCCCCATGATGACGTTGCCATCGAAGTCGTTCTGATCATAAAGGCCGGGGAGCGTGTTCTTGCACTTTGTGCGCTCGAACTGCGGGAAGCGGTGGGCAAGCGCCGGCCATACGACGTTTTCGAAGTAGTCATGATCGACGTCGAAATTATATCCGCGCGGCTCCGCCAGCGTCGGAATACCACCCGAATAACCCTTGCCTTCAGGCCGAAAGGCCAGCCTTTCCGGATCCTTTAGATAGGGCAGCGGCTCGATCGGATCCTCCGATTCGAAATAGTGCTCGAAGCGACGCAACGGTTCAATCGGCACTTTGATTCCGAGCATTGCGCAGATATCCTTCGCCCATGCACCGGCTGCGTTGACGAAATGCTCTGCCTCTACGCGCCCATTGGATTTCAACGTAGCGGCTATCACCTGACTGCCAGCACGCTCCAACCCTGTAACCTCGTCAGCAAGATACTCCACGCCGAGCGACCGCGCCTTCTTGCGGAAGCCCATCAGCACGCTGTGCGGGTCGAGCCATCCGTCATCGGGAGAGTAAACCGCCGCACCAAGATCCTCCACATTCATCGAGGGAAACTTGTGCTTCAGCTCGTCCGGCTCCAGCCACACGACGTTGCAGCCAAGCCTCTGTTCAGTCTCGAAGTTGCTCTTCAGCATGTCGCGCGCCGAAGGCGGCACTATGAAGAGATATCCGTTCTTCTTGAAGCCGATCTCCGCCTTTGCTCCGTCGATGGCCATCGTATCGGGGAAGGATTCGAAGAATGGTATGCTGAAATTCGACAGTTCGATGTTCTCGGGAAGTGAGAACAGTCGCCGCACGCCGCCTGATGCTCTTGGGGTAGAGGCGAGCCCATAGGTTGGGTCGCGCTCCACCACACTCACAGCCGTAGTGGGCGATCTTAGCTTCACGAAATAGGCGACCGCCGATCCGATTGCACCGCCGCCTATGATCAAAATATCGGTCTTCACGTCGCCTCCTGCATATTTGCTGCAATCGAAGTCCCGCCCACGCGGGATTCACTCGTCATGCCTCTCGGCGTGCCTGCCTGAGGCGCTCTCCTACGGCATCAAGCGCGGCTGTCAGCGCCTGCAAGCCACCGTCCTTTCGGAATTGTTCGAATAACTGATCGTTCAAGCCACCGACGGTGGTATGGCCGATCCGCAAATCCTCGAAGCTCTTCTCCGGGTTCCTGACCGCACTGCCCGCCAACCCATGAAAAAAGGGCGCCAGATAGGCCCTCGCCTTGCCATAAGGTACTCCCGCGGAGACGAGCCACTGTGCGCAGGTCTCGGAGAAGCCGAAATACGCGCCCATCAATCCGCCGGCCACCGCAAAAGCATCGAACTCGTCAATCGTCTCGCAGTTGATCACTGTGCCCAAGGCAGCGAAGATTGCGGTCAGCGCGTCAGACCCAGGATAAACGGCAGTCACGCCGTTCAGGTCCGACACGAACGGCAATGGAACTGCTCTCGAGATATCGACGTCCGCACCAATCCAATCGAGCAATGTCGGGATCGGAACGCCGGCAATCAGACTGGCCACGATCGTGCTTGGCGCAAATTGCAGGGGGCGCAGAACCTTCTCCGCGATTTGCGGTCGCACGGCCAGGACGACGATATCCGAACCGCTTACGACATCCTGGTTGTCTTCACCGATCCGCACGAGAGGCGACAAAGCGGCCAGTTTCGTTGCTGTCGGCTTGGAGCGTGGCGAGACCAGGATTTCGACAACCGGGAATTCCGCCTTCAGAAGGCCTCTCACGATCGCCTCGGTGATGATGCCCGTGCCGACGAATCCGATTCTCATGGCGTCCGCCACGCGATCGCTTGACTGTCGGACGGCCGCCAACGCCATCGCATCACAGCATGCCCCTGCTTTGAAGAGTTGCCAGATCCGCCATGATCGCTGGGTCACTATAGCGATCGAGGCTCAGCATCCTTGCGTAGGGGGGAAGCTCGGTCCCCATCACCCAGGCGGCGCAGATCAGCCCCGTCGCGCAGGCCGCCATTGTGCCGAAGCCTGACAATGCCCCGGCCACGAACGCCCCAGGTGTCGTCATCGGACCGATCAGTGGCCAGTTTTCCTTGGCCATCGTGTAGTAGCCACCATAATGATGAGCGCCTCGCGGCAGGCGGCCGACATAGGCGCCAAGCGCGGGCTGGAGGCGGCTTGCGGCGCGCAGCACTATGTCTGGGAAATGCTCGTCCGTAGGCTCTGGTTCGTTCGGATCGCTGGCCCGTTCGTTAAAGGCCCAGCCGAGTTTGATCCATTTCCCGGCCTCGGCTCCGTCCGGACGACAATGTATGCCACCGCCGATAAATTTCGTCAGATGAACGGTAGCTGGATCATCGGCCAGGATGGCCTTCTCTTCCTCGGTCCAGTTCAGCGTTTGGCCGTCAAGATCGATGGAGAACGGCAGGTTGCGAGGAACGGCGCCCTCATGGTCCTCGAAGGCGATCTTCTGCTGATAGACGCTGGAGACGGGCAAGTCTTCTCCCAACAGCGCTGCCACGTTCTGTACAAAGGGTCCGGCGGCGTTGACGATGCGCTCGGCACGAAGACGAACAACCTCTCCCTTTGTTGCGACAGAAAGGACGAAGGGCGCCGGTCCGTCGATGCCGACCACCTCACCGCGAATCAAGCGCCCCCCTGCGGACTTGATCGTTTCGAGCATATATTGGCCGAGCTGCTGGCCGCTGATAGAGCCGGCCCGACGAATGTGGAGTACCGTCGCGACGTCGTGGGCGTAGGCGGGAAAAGTCTGGCGGATAAACGACCTGTCGCGAAGCACGTCTACGCCATCAGCCGCATCTTCCCAGTTAGCCGACAAGGCCGGCTTGTAAGCTGAGTGGGCACCGTTGCCCTCATGAATGCGAATGAGATCTTCGGCCTGTCCGGCGTAGCCCCGGTAGAGATCCTCGATGAGATCGTCCGGATCGCTCCTTCGCGTCAACAACGCATATCCGCGGCGCGTCATGCTGATCCTGTTGTCTGTCTCGCGCGCGATTTGCTCCATGAGCCGGATGCTGTCGTTCGTATAAGCCGTCATCGTCGGATGAGGCCACCAATTGCGATAATTCTCGCCAGATTGCGCCGAAGTGAGGCTCATGGGATCGCGCGGGTCGACTATCGCAATGCGCGAAACGCCATGGTTGCGGACGAGATAGTGCGCGACGGCTAGACCGACACTCCCCGCTCCGATCACTGCGACCTCGACATGCTGCCCGTCCGCGCTCATTCCATCTCCTTACGCCGCGGCACAGTGCCGCCAATGCCTAGCTCGACGCGCTCGGGTCACTACCTCAAGCCCGTTGAAGCACGATATGCGATATCTTTCGATTGCATATCATCATGCATATGTTTTATACAACACGCTACAAGCTTCACAAATAGAAATCTTGCCGAGCCTCACCGGTCGAAGCACCGTTGGCAAGGACGTGGGAAAACAGCCGATGTACAACGAAAAGCTCGAGTTCCTTATCGACGGAGAGTGGGCGGCGGCCAGCGATGGTCGCAGCCATCCCCTGATCAATCCCGCCACCGAGGAGCAGATTGCGGCTGTGCCATGTGCATCGGCACAGGATCTGGACCGCGCCCTGGAGGCCTCGGGGCGCGCATTTCTGAGATGGAAGAAGACGACGGCTGCCTTTCGTTGGGCGGTGCTGAGCCGGGCAGCGGACCTTATCGAGGCGCGTAAGCCGATGATCGCCCGCACGCTTACCATGGAAAACGGCAAGTCGCTGCGCGAGGCCGAAGGGGAGCTGCAATTCTGCGCTGACGCAACGCGCTGGTATGCCGAGGAAGGCAAGCGTGCCTATGGGCGCGTGATACCGGCGCGCAGTTTGGACGTTCGGCAGACAGCGCTGAAGGAGCCGGTCGGGCCGTCGCTGGGCTTTGCAGCATGGAACTTCCCGGCTGGCAACGTTACGCTGAAGATCGCTGCCGCCCTGGCGGCTGGATGCACGATCATCGTCAAGCCGAGCGACGAGACCCCCGGGACGGCGGTGGCTATCGGTCGGTGCTTCCATGACGCAGGTGTACCAGGCGGAGCTCTGAACATCGTGTTCGGTCCGTCTGCACCCATTTCGGAACATCTTATCGCTTCGACGATCCCCAAGAAGGTCTCGCTGACTGGATCGACCCCTGTTGGGAAGCTTCTCCAGAAGCTGGCCTCCGAGACCCTGAAACGGTGCACGATGGAACTGGGCGGGCACGCCCCGGTGATCGTGTTCGACGATGCGGACCTCGATCACACCGTGAATGTGCTGACCGCAGCGAAATATCGCAATGCCGGGCAGGTCTGCACTTCGCCCACCCGCTTCTATGTCCACGAAAATGTCTACGAGAAATTCATCGACAGGTTCGTCGAATGCAGCCGGAAGGTGGTCGTCGGCAACGGCCTCGAGGACGGTGTGCAGATGGGGCCGCTCATCACCGGGCGACGCCTGGGCATGATGGACGAGCTTGTGCAGGACGCTGTCTCGAAAGGCGCCCGCCTCGCTCTCGGCGGCGAGCGCATCGACAGGAAAGGGTATTTTTACGCCCCAACCGTTCTGCGCGACATGCCGGACGGTGCACGTGCAATGAACGAGGAACCGTTTGGCCCGATGGCGCTAATCACGCCTTTCCGGTCTTTCGACGAGGTCATCAGCCGAGCCAACTCGTTGCCATACGGCCTCGCGGCCTACGTATTTGCTCGCAATGGGTCGGTCGCCACCGCGGCGAGTGAGGAACTGGAGGCTGGCGTGGTGGGTATCAACCATACGTCAGTGCACGAGGCCGAAACCCCGTTCGGCGGCGTCAACGAATCCGGCTACGGCGCTGAAAGTGGCGCCGAAGGCCTTGAAGCCTATCTCAGGACAAAGATGGTGACTGACAAGCGAATCTAAAACGCCGGCGCTGGCGGTCGGACATTCTCTAATTTTTGGCGGTAGCAACCGCTATATCGGAGCGCAGCTCGATGTTGAACGATCCTCTTCTGCAACCTTTCACGATCAAGCACCTGACGCTTCGCAACCGGCTCATGACGACGTCGCATGAGCCCGCCTACCCCGAAGACGGGATGCCGAAAGGACGATATCGCGCCTATCACGTTGAACGGGCCAAGGCAGGTCTTGCGTTGACCATGACAGCCGGCTCGGCCGCCGTCTCCCGAGACAGTCCGCCGGTATTCAACAACGTGCTGGCCTACAAGGATGAAGTCGTTCGTTGGATGCGCGAACTGACCGACGCCTGCCATGAACATGGCGCGGCGGTGATGATCCAGTTGACGCATCTGGGCCGACGCACCCGATGGGACAAGGGAGATTGGCTTCCTGCCGTTGCCCCCACCCTCGAGCGGGAGCCCGCGCATCGAGCCTTTCCAAAGCTCATGGAGACGTGGGACATCGAGCGGATCAAGAAGGATTTCGCCGACGCGGCCGAGCGCATGAAGGCAAGTGGCGTCGACGGCGTTGAATTTGAGTCGTTTGGACATCTGCTCTCCCAGTTCTGGTCACCGATGAGCAATGAACTGACGAACGAGTACGGTGGCTCGCTCGAAAACCGGATGCGTTTCTCGCTGGAGGTTCTCGCGGCGGTACGAAAGCGCGTGGGGCCGGACCTCATTCTGGGTGTCCGCTATGTCGCCGACGAGGACACGCCGGTTGGGTACGGGAAGCAAGAGGGTCTGGAAATCTCACGGCGGCTGAAGGACAGCGGCCTGATTGATTTTCTGAACGTGACGAAGGGACATATCGAGACCGATGCTGGTCTTACCGACCAGATCCCGATCATGGGCATGGCCAGCGCGCCTCACCTCGAACTCGCGGGAGAAGTGAGGGCCGCGACTAAGTTTCCTGTGTTCCATGCAACGCGAATTCAGGACGTCGCGACAGCGAGGTACGCCATAGCCGAAGGCAAAGTCGACATGATCGGCATGACCCGGGCGCACCTGGCGGACCCTCATATCGTGCGCAAGATTCTCGAGAATCGCGAGCACGATATCCGGCCTTGCGTCGGAGCCAATTACTGCCTCGACCGTATTTACCAAGGCGCCATGGCCCTGTGCATCCACAACCCCGCCACAGGGCGTGAAGAAACGATGCCGCACAGCGTCCCCAAAGCGCAAGAAAAGAAGAAAATTGTCATCGTCGGAGCGGGGCCGGGCGGGCTGGAAGCGGCCCGGGTTGCGGCCGAGCGCGGGCACGAAGTCGTGGTCTTCGAGGCAGCGGGCAAGGCTGGGGGTCAGATCTTGCTGACCGCGCAGAGTCCGAGACGCCGTGAGATGATAGGGATCGTGGATTGGCGGCTCGCGCAGTGCGAGGCGCTCGGTGTTACGTTCCGCTACGGCACATGGGCCGAGACCGAAACCGTCAGGGACGAAAAGCCCGATGTTGTAATCATTGCGACGGGTGGGATGCCCCACGTCGAAGTTCTCACCAGCGGAAATGATCTGGTCGTTTCGGCTTGGGACATCATCGCGGGCGATGTCAGGCCGGGCAGCGATGTCCTGATCTACGACGACGCCGGAGACCACGCCGCGCTACAGGCCGCCGAGATTATCGCCGATACCGGCGCGAAGGTGGAGATCATGACCCGCGACCGGTCGTTCTCACCGGAAGTGATGGCGATGAACCTGGTGCCTTACATGCGAGCCCTGCAGAACAAGGACGTGACGTTCACGGTGACTTACCTGTTGGAGTCCGTTCGCAAGGAAGGCAATCATCTCATCGCGACCATCGGCAGCGACTATGGCGGCATAAGCAAAGAGCAGAGGCACGATCAGATCGTCGTCAATCACGGCACGCGGCCCAACGACGACCTATATTTCGCGCTGAAGCCTTTTTCGAAGAACCTCGGTGCGGTCGACTATGGCGAGCTGATCGACGGACAGACCCAGACAAGAGTCGAGAACGAGGAAGGGACCTTCAAGCTCTACCGGATCGGAGACGCCGTATCGGCACGCAACACCCATGCGGCGATCTATGACGCGCTCCGTCTTGTGAAGGACATCTGAGCTCAGGGGTCATTTCGCCGCGCATATCGTTTGCTTGGAGCGGTTCAGCGTTTGAAGGATCGCCGGACCGCTCCAATTCCGGACGGAAGACCGCTTCACACTTTTCCTGGAATTGCTCTAGAGGGCTGCTTCATTGAGGCGCACCCTTTGGGAGGTCCGATGGGGAAGGTAATGCGACGCTCCGCGTAGCCACCGGTCGCGAAGGTCAGGATCGCCTCATGCCCAATTTCAAACTTCCCGGTCCGCTGGGCTTTGGCGGCGCCCCACTCGGCAACATGTTCGAGACAGTCGACGAAGCGACCGCGGAAGCGGCATTGAACGCCGCATGGGAAACTGGTGTTCGCTACTTTGACACCGCGCCCAACTACGGCGCTGGCCTGTCCGAACATCGCTTCGGCAACGTGCAATATCCACGCAGCGATTTCGTGTTGTCGACCAAAATTGGTCGACTGTTGGTAGCCGGCAGCGATCTGCGAGCGCCATGGTGCCGACATTCGATCTACGCTGCAATTTTGCGCGCCTCATCCTGCTGTCGCCGCGGTCATCCCGGGAGCCAAGCGGCCAGACAAGGTCAGGGACAATGTGCGGTTAATGGCGGCCGTCGTGCCCAAGGCAGTTTGGGATGATCTGCGGCAGGAAATGCTGATCCCACAGGACGCACCGGTGCCGACAGACAACAAGGCGCAATAACAAACCATGCCGCCGCGACGGAACACTTCGTGCACGTCGCCCGAAGGCGCCGAATTGCATGGCAACCGGCCCGACCAAATTCAGGCCGCTGTGCTTCCCAAGTAGGCACCGATGACAGCATCGTTGCTGGCTAGCTCGCTGCCAGATCCTTCGAGGACAATGCGCCCGGCCTTGAGAACATAACCGTAATCGGCGAATTTCAGGGCGACCTTGCTGTTCTGCTCCACCAGCAAGATCGTCACGCCCTCACGGTTGAGGCGTTGCACGATGTTCATGACCTCTTTGACCAGTTGCGGCGCCAGCCCCATCGATGGCTCATCGAGCAGCAGCACCTTCGGTGCCGCCATCAAGGCCCTGCCGATCGCCAACATCTGCTGCTCGCCGCCGGACAGGTTCCTTGCGTCGCCATTGTGCCTACGCGCCAGGATCGGGAACAGTTCGAACACATGATCCATCCGCCGACGCCGCTCGACATCGTCGGCCAGTGTGAAGGAACCCAGGTCGAGATTCTCCTTGATCGTCATGTCACCGAAAACGCGCCGCCCCTCCGGAACATGGACGAGGCCGCGGTGAGGCAGACGGTGGGCGGGGACCTTGGTTATGTCGTCGCCCAGGAACCGGACACTGCCGGATGACGCCGCGATGAGGCCCGACAGCGTGCGCAAGGTCGTGCTTTTGCCGGCGCCGTTCGCGCCGAGCAGAGCCACGATCTGGCCGCGCCTGACCGAAAGGCTGACGCCATGGAGCGCTTCGATCGCGCCATAACGCGCCACGATTCGGTCGGCCGAAAGGACAATTTCGGAGTCCATCAATCCTCCGTACCGAGATAGGCTTGGATGACCTTGGGATCTGCCCGCACGGCCTCCGGCGCGCCATCGGCGATCTTCTGACCGTAGTCGAACACCACGATCTTTTCCGAAACCTGCATGACCAGGCCCATATCATGCTCGATCAGCAGCACGGTTACGCCGGTTTCGTCGCGAATGCGGCGGATAAGATGCACGAGATCGAGCTTCTCACGCTCATTCAGGCCCGCGGCGGGTTCGTCCAGCAGGATGAGCTCGGGCGTCGAAGCCAGAGCCCTTGCAAGTTCAAGCCGTCGCTGGTCGCCATAGGAAAGGCCGCCAGCAAGGCGATGCGCGTGCTCCGCGATGCCGACGAAATCGAGCCAGCGCATCCCAACCTCGCGTATCCTCTCCTCTTCATGTCGCTGTGACGGCAGGTGCAGAATCGCTGCGACAATGCCGTGGCGGCTGCGGCAATGCTGGCCGGACATGGCGTTTTCCAGGACCGACATTTCCTTGAATAGCCTGATGTTCTGGAATGTGCGGGCAAGGCCGAGCGCGGTGATGCGATGCGGCGGCAACCCCGTGATCGGCTGGCCACCCAGCTGGATGGAGCCGCCCTTCGGCTTGTAGAAGCCGGTGAGGCAGTTGAAGAGTGAGGTCTTGCCGGCCCCATTAGGCCCGATAAGGCTGTTTATGGCGCCCTTTTCGACCGAGAACGAAATGTCCTGAAGGACTTTCAATCCCCCGAAACTGAGACGCAGGTCGCGGACTTCGAGCAGGGCCATCGTCACACCCGCTTGTCCGGCCACAGGCCGTTCGGCCTGAAGAGCATGATTGCCAGCAGCGCCACGGCTGTCACCAGCGGACGATAGGTGCCCGCACCACGCAGCACTTCCGGAAGCAGGGCAACCAGAATGGCGCCCAGGACGACACCGGGGATGCGGCCCATGCCGCCCAGCACGACGCCGAGCAGGATGAGAAGCGACTGGTTGAAGGTGAAGCTTTCCGGGGAAATGGCGGTCATCTTGGCCGCATAGAGGCATCCCGCCACGGAAGCGATCACTGCCCCCATCATGTAGGCCTGGAGCTTGGCGGAGACGCGATTGATGCCAATACCGGCTGCTGCGTCTTCGTCATAGCGGACATAGAACCAGGCACGTCCAATACGCGAGCGCTCCACACTCAGACAGACGAAGAGCGTAAGCAGCGCCAGCGTCAGGAACGCATAGTAGAAATGCTGCACCTGCATCAGGCGGAAGCCGAAGATCTCCGGCCGCTCGATGCCGAAAAGACCGCTAGCGCCTCCGGTGATATCAAGGTTGCGGGCGATTATGCGCACGATCTCGCCGAAGCCCAGCGTCACGATCGCCAGATAGTCGCTGCGCAGCCTCAAGGTCGGCGCGCCTATGATAATGCCGGCTACGCAGGCAGCTGCCATGGCGACTGGAATGGTGAGCCAGAAATTGAAGCCGAATTCTGCGGTCAGGATGCCGGTCGTGTAGGCGCCGACCGCGAAGAAGGCGGCATAGCCGAGGTCAAGCAGACCGGCGTAGCCGACGACTATGTTGAGGCCGAGGCATAGCACGACATAGAGCAGCGCCGTGGTCGCCACCTCTGTCACATAGGCATTGGCGAATTGCGGCAGCACCAGTGCCAAGGCGAGCACGGCAAGGCCAGGCAGCAGAAGCGATCTGTGCAGCAATGGCGGCTGCGTGACGGTGGGCAAGGTCCTCACTTCCTCGCTCATCACACCCGCTCCACGACAGAGCGTCCGAGAACGCCGGTCGGCTTGAAAACCAGGAACAGGATCAGCGCGCCGAACACGAAGACGTCGCGCCATTCCGATCCGACGAAGGGCAAGGAAGACCCATTGGCCTCGAGCAGGCCGAGCAGCAGGCCGCCGAGCATGGCGCCTGGCACGCTGCCGATGCCGCCGATGACGGCCGCAGTGAAGGCCTTGAGCCCCATGACGAAGCCCATGAAGAAATGGACGCTGCCATAGTAGGCGCCGGCCATGACACCGCCGCCGGCGGCGAGCGCCGAGCCCATGAAGAAGGTCAGCGCGATCACCCGGTCGACATCGATTCCCATCAGGCGGCTCGCCGCCATGTCGATCGAGACGGCGCGCATCGCCTTGCCATACATGGTGCGCGAGACGAAGGCCTGCATGCCGGCCATCAACAAGATCGAGGCGCCGACAAGCACGATCTGCGTGTAGGTGACGTGAACAGCCGAGATGTCGATGCCGGCAAAACCAAGATCCGTGTTGAATGCAAAATGCCGCCCCCCGGTGAGCGCGAGCGCGGTGCCGTTCAGCACCATCGAGGCGCCGAGAGCCGTGATCAGGATCGAGAGGCGCGGCGCATTGCGCATCGGCCGGTAGGCGAAGCGCTCGATGACGACACCGAGCAAGCCGACGGCCAGCATCGACACCAGCAGAGCGCAGACAACGCCAAGCCAGCCGTTGCCGACCCATATACCGACGAAGGAAAACACCATGAGGCCGACGAAGGCGCCGCTCATATAGATATCGCCGTGGGCGAAATTCAGAAGCTTGATGACGCCGAAGACCATGCTGTAGCCAAGCGCGATCAGGGCATAGAACGAGCCGACGATGAGGCCATTCACCAGCTGCTGGATGACAAGGTCGAGCGTCATTGATGCTCCGGTTGCGGGTATTGAAAATGTCGTGCCGGGCGCAGCATCGATAGGCGCCAGCCACCAGGGCAAGACAACGGGCAATGACGCCGAGGCCGACTCACGAGCCGCCTCGGCGTCTAGCTGTCTTCGCCGTTACTCGGCGGCAACCCATTTGCCGCCCTTGGCAACGACCGGGCGGAAGTTTGACGTCTGCAGCGTGTTCTTCTCGGTGAACTTGATCTCGCCGGCCATGCCCTTGAAGTCGCTGGCCTTGAGCGCCGCCACGATTGCCTTTTGATCGGTCGACTTGGCCCGCCCGATCGCATCCACGATGAGGTCGCCGACGTCGTGCGAGAGAGCCGCGTAGGCGCCAGCGTCGCGGCCGTAGGCTTCCTTGTACTTGGCCTTGAAGTCGGCCGCGCCGGAGAGGAGATCGACGGTCGGCGGGGACAGGAGAAATACGCCCTCTCCGGCCGAGCCCGCGATCTCCAGATATTCCGGCGAATTGTTGCCGTCGCCGAGCACGATGCCGCCCTGGAAGCCGGCCTGCCTGAGCTGCTTTGTAAGCAGCGCGCCGCCGGCATGGTAGGCGGTCCAGAACACAGCGTCCGCGCCGCTTGATTTCACCTTGGTGACGACCGCCGAATAGTCCTGCTCGCCGGCAGTGGTGGTTTCCTTGGCGGCAACTTCGCCGCCTGCGTTCTTGAAGGCTTCGGCGGTCAGTTTTGCCAGGTCGGACGAATAGGCGTCGCCTTCATCTATGACGGCGATCTTCTTGTAGCCGTTCTTCTTAAAGAGCTCGACAGCCGTCGTCGCCTGCATATCGCCCGTTGAATTGGCAAGGAAGGCGTTGCCCGGGTTGGCAGCGACGAGCTTGGTCGAATTCGCCCCGATGATGACGAAGGGAACGCCGGCGTCGCCATAGATCTTCAATGTCGGAAGAACGGCGCCCGAGCAGTAGCCGCCGACGATTGCCGTCACGCCTTCCGAGACGAGCTTGCTGCCCGCGGTCACCGCCTGCTGCGGATCGCAGGCATCGTCGGCCGTGGTCATGACGATCTTGTCGCCATTGACGCCGCCCTTGGCGTTGGCCGCGTCGATCGCCATCTTCACCGCGTTCTCCATGTCTTGCCCCTCGCTGGCCAACTGACCAGTCATTGGGGCGACAATGCCGATCTTGATTTCGGCAGCTGTGGCACCCGTCGTCAGGGCCAGCCCGGCAAGGGCGGTGGCGCAAGCAAGCCGCTTGAAGGTATCAACCATTAGTCTCTCCATTTTCCCCTGTTGGCGCATCCGGGCGGCGTGCCCGGAAGCATTCTACTGCTTGGTGTCGAGCGGATTTAGCAGGATCAATGTGGCTCCCGCTCTAAGTTGAATACGAAGCTGGATTTTTTGATACGATCGATGGATGATATTATACACTAAGTCAACCCTTGGACGCGCTGGGCCGGTCGATCAATGGCTCCCGCTGGCGGATTTGGCATAGGCGCCGTTGTAGCGATTCTCGCGGATGCTCTGCATGATCTCGGCTTCGCGCGCGTCCTGCGCCTTGACGGCAGCCAGCAGGGTCGCGGCACCGTCCAGCGGAAACGCCACGACGCCATCCTCATCGCCCACGACGACGTCGCCGGGGCCCACGACCATCCCGCCCACTGAGACCTGAACGTTGATGGCTCCAGGACCGTCCTTGTAGGGACCGAGATGGATGGCCGATCGTGCGAAACAGGGAAATGGGTTGCGGCCGATAGCGCCGGCATCGCGGATGGCCCCGTCGATGACAATGCCGGCGGCGCCGCGCGAGGCCGCAACGCTGGTCATGATCTCGCCGACCAGCGCCCGACCCTCGTAGCCACCGCCATCGACAACAATGACGTCGCCTGGCTGCACCAGATCGAGCGCACGGTGGATGAACTGGTTGTCGCCAGCACGCGTTTTGACCGTCAGCGCCCTCCCCACCATGACGCCGGCCATCTTGTGAAATGGCCGCAACCCAACTGCTCCAGGAACGCGAGCTAGGTTGTCGCTAATCAGCGGGGTAGCAAATGCCCGGAAGGCACTGATCAGCTCGTTCTCGCGACACCCATCTGCCATCCAAGTCGCCTCCCCGCATAGCTATTATGAATATCTTATCCAATCACAGTCGACTGAGGAGTGTCAACAAATGATCCCGGCCCAGGTAACCCAAGCTTGAGGCCTTGGAAATGGCCGACATGGATGCGTAATCGACCATTCCCCGGACTTGCAACCTCATAAAGCTTAAGGCTAGATTGGATAACATATCCATCTATCAGAACCTTGAAGGGATTTAAGCGTGAAGCACGTAGGGAAAGTCGTGGTCATAACCGGGGCGGCGCAAGGGCTAGGCCTTGCCTGCGCTGAACGCTTTCATGATGAAGGCGCCAGCGTGGTTCTCGTAGACGTGAAAGCGGACACCATGCGCGACAAAGCCGAACATTTCGGTGAACGGGCTACCTGGATTGAGGCGGATCTTTCAGAATGCAGCAGCGAGATGGCAGCCGGCATCATCGCCAAGGCGACGGGCGCTTTTGGCGGCGTCGACGTCCTGATCAACAATGCCGGCGTCATTCATCTCGACGATTTCGTCGATTTTCCCGAGGAGGCGTTCGACTGGGTCCAACGCGTAAATCTCAAGGCGCCGTTCCTTCTCGGTCAGGCGGCGGCGCGAGCCATGATCGCCCAGGGGCGCGGCGGCTCCATCCTCAACATGTCGTCGATCAATGCCATCTTGGCCATTCCCAACTCCGTCGCCTACGCAGTGTCCAAGGGCGGTATCAAGCAGCTGACGGCAGTGATGGCGGTCGGGCTCATTCCGCACAATATCCGCGTCAACGCCATCGGGCCGGGCACCATCCTGACCGACATGGTCAAGAGCTCGGTCATGGCCAGCGAGGCGCAGCGCCAGACCATCCTGTCGCGAACGCCAAGCGGGCGCTGCGGCGAACCGTCGGAAATCGCCAGCGTCGCGTCCTTCCTCGCTAGCGACGATGCTTCCTATATCGTCGGCCAGACCATCTATCCCGATGGCGGCCGGCTGATCCTGAACTATACGGTGCCGGTGAAGGACTGATCGCTCATGGCCGTCGCTCAAGCGCCGCGCATCAGCCTAGCGGGATCAGGCGCGCTGCTTCTCGATGGCGCGCAGGCAAGCTTCGACGAGGCCACCCAGGAACTGGTCTGGGCTGTGGCGAATGCGGCACGCGCGCTCGAAGGCGTGCGCGAGACGGTTCCCGGCATGAACAACCTGCTCGTGCTGTTCGACCCGCTCGCCATGGATGCGCTCAGGCTCGGTGAGCGGTTGAAATCACTTTGGGCCTGCACCGACGTCCAAGCCATTGCCGGCACCCAGCATACGATCTCTGTCAAATATGGCGGCGCGCGCGGCGAGGATCTCGCCGGCTGGGCCGCGCATTGCAAGTTATCGCTGGAAGAGACCGTCAATCGGCACGCAGCCGCCACCTACACCGTCGCCGCCATCGGAGCCATGCCGGGCTTCCCTTATCTCTCCGGACTCGATCCGCGGCTTGCCTGGCCGCGGCGCAACAGCCCTCGGGTCAAAGTGGCCGAGGGCGCCGTCATCATTGGCGGCGCGCAGGCGGGCATCATGCCGATGACCGCGCCGTCCGGATGGCACATCATCGGCCACACGGATGCGAGGCTCTTTGACGCTCAGGCGCAATCGCCGATTCTGCTCAGGCCCGGAGACAAGATCCGGTTCCAGATCGCGGGAATAGAGACATGATCGAAATCCTCACCACCGGCCTTCCGAACACGGTCCAGGATCTCGGCCGTCCCGGGTATCTGGCGCTGGGGATCAGCCATGGCGGCGCCATGGACAGCCAAGCGCTTGCGTTCGCCAACCTCATGCTGGGCAACGATCCGTCGGCTGCGGGAATTGAGGTCGCGCTCTATCCCTTTCGGCTGAAAGCGCATGTCGACATTTCGCTCGCCATCACAGGTGCCGACTGCCCGATCACCGTCGGTGGTCGGCTATGCCCACCGTGGTGGGCAACCAACATTCGCGCCGGCGAGATGCTTGTGCTCGAAGCGCCGCGGGCGGGCGCGCGTTCCTACATCGCCTTCGCCGGCGGACTCGACCTGCCGCCTGTCATGGGTTCGCGCGCGACGGATGCGAAGAGCGGTTTCGGTGGATTTGGCGGGCGCGGCCTTTCGCGCGGCGATCGGCTTCGGCTCGACACCGCAGAGTGCACGCTGCCTCCAGGCGGCCTTGGACTGGCCCTGGAAGAGCGGCGGGCTACCTGCAACGGTGCTGCTTGCCCGATCGAACTCCGGGTGCTTCCGGCCGCCGAGTTCGACGCCTTCACGCCGGAGGCGCATGCGGCCTTCACCGGCAGCGAATGGCGGATTACTAGCGATGCCAACCGCATGGGCTATCGCCTGTCCGGAGAAACTCTTTCGCTCGTCTCGCCGCTGGAATTGCTCTCGCATGGCATCGTGCCGGGCACCGTTCAGGTGCCGCCGTCCGGCCAGCCGATCATCCAGCTTGCCGATGCCAACACCTGCGGCGGCTACCCCAAGATCGTAACCGTGATCGAAGCCGATCTCTGGCGGCTCGCGCAGGCGCCGGTCGGTGCGCGCCTGCGTTTTCTGCCGGTCTCGATCGAAGCTGCGACCGAGGCGTTGCGCACGGCCAGGCAACGGCTTGACGAGTTCTTAGCTGCGCGGAGCATCAGGGCTGGTCGCCTCCGACCAGGATGACGGCCGACACGGCGTCGTCGTGCCGCTATCGGCGGATAGCGAGCCGCCGCGATATCGACTTCCACCCCTGGTTCAACTCATACCGGCGAGCGAATATGTCCACGGATATCCGCCCCTTCACGATCCGGGTTCCACTGGCCGAAATCGTCGACCTGAGACGGCGCATCTCAGGCTGGCGCGAGCCGGACCAATTGGAGAGCATAGGCTGGGCCCAAGGAACGGAGCAGGCGGAGCTGAAGCGATTTGTTGAGCACTGGCGCGCAGGTTTCGATTGGCGCGAGCACGAAGCCGCCTGGAACCTCCTTCCGCACTACCAGACCGATATCAGCGGCCACACCATCCATTTCATCCACGTCCGCGCCGCCGTTCCAACCGCCAGGACGGTCATACTCACCCATGGCTGGCCGGGCAGCTTCTGCGAATTCATCAAGCTTATTCCGCTGCTGTCCGATCCGATGACGAATGGAGGAAGGCAAGAAGACGCATTCAACGTCGTGATCCCCTCGATCCCGGGATACGGTTTCTCGAGCCGGCCAAGTAGGCCCGGTCTCAACCTGTTTGCCGTCGCCGACCTCTGGGCAGAATTGATGGGCCGCCTTGGCTACGAGCGTTATTTGGCGCAGGGCGGGGACCTCGGCGCCAGCGTGTCGACAATTCTGGCATACGCCCATCCCGGCAACCTCGCCGGGGTGCATCTGAATTTCATCCCCGGTTCATATTCGCCGCCGCATGACGCAGGGCCAGGCGGCGACCTCACTTCGGAAGAACGCGCCTTCCTGGAGAGGAAAGCCCGGTGGGTGGACCTTCATGGCGCGTACAGCCATATCCAGGGAACACGTCCCCAGACGCTGGCCTACGGGCTGACCGATTCGCCTGTCGGTCTGGCGGCATGGATGATCGAGAAATTCCGCGACTGGAGCGACTGCGACGGCAATCTGGACAATGCCACGTTCTCGGGCGACGACCTCCTCGCCAACATATCGCTTTACTGGTTCACTCGAACCGTCGCCTCGTCCATGCGTCTCTATTGGGAAACGCGCGCCCGGCCGTTGGCATTCCCGCCTGGTGCGAAGATCGACGTTCCGCTTGCAGTGGCGCTGTTTCCGAAAGAGCTGCCGATGCCCCCAAAGAGCTGGGTCGAACGGATTTTTCGCGATGTGCGCCAATGGACAATAATGCCAAGCGGCGGGCATTTTGCAGCCTTCGAGCAACCTGGGCTGCTCGCGCAGGATCTGAGAGCCTTCGCGAGCGAGCTGAAATTTTCATGACCCTGCGCCGGCTCGCCCCCGCAGCCAGATCACGAAGGCCATCAATGAGCAGCACCGTAGTCCTCACCATCGAAGCCCTGCATGAGCGCGTCGAGGCGATTTTCAGCAAGGCCGGGCTGAATCCCGTCCAGGCCGGCGCTATCACCCGGGTGATCGTCGCGGGTGAACGCGATGCTTGTAAGTCGCACGGTGTCTATCGAATAGAGGGAGCTTTGAGAACGATCAAGGCTGGAAAGGTCAATCCGGATGCGGTTGCCGAGTTGGTACCGCAACAGGCACCGGCCATCGTTAGAGTCGATGCCAAAGGTGGATTTGCCAATTCGGCCTTGGAATTGGGTATACCGGAGCTGGCCGCGCGGGCCCGTTCTTGCGGCACAGCTGCGCTTGTGGTGAATGACGCTGCGCATTTTTCTGCCCTGTGGGTCGAGGTCGAAGCGTTGACCGACCGAGGTCTTGCTTGTCTTGCCATGTGTCCCAGTTATGCGACGGTCGCCCCAACTGGCGGCAATAAGCCTCTACTCGGGACCAATCCCTTTGCGTTTGGGTGGCCGCGTCCTGGACACCAGCCTTATGTATTCGATAATGCAACCTCCGTTGCCGCGCGAGGAGAGATCGAACTCCATCGCCGTGCGGGCAAGCCGCTGCCAGAAGGCTGGGCCATAGACTCGAAAGGCAGGCCCACGACCGATCCCGAAGCAGCACTTGCTGGCGCCATGCTTCCGTTTGGCGGGCACAAGGGGTCAGCAATCGGAACCATGATCGAGCTGCTGGCCGGTATCATGATCGGGGACCTGACCAGCTCAGAGGCGCTCGAGGTTCTGGGTACGACAACGCTTTATCCATCTCACGGTGAGCTGGTCATTGCATTCTCGCCAGAGGCCTTTTCCACTGGCCGTGCCGGAAATCCCCTTTCTCGTGCTGAGACGCTATTCGAGGCGATACTTGGCCAGGGAGCGCGCCTGCCCTCGCAGCGGCGATTCCTTGCCCGTGCGAAGTCGGAAAGGGACGGTATCAACCTTTCTCAGCAGGAGATGGCGCAACTCGATCATTTTCTTGATCGAGGGCTCGACGCCGTCTGACTCGACCGCCGTCCCAGTCGTATCCAAGCCTTTCATTGCCGCGATCAACTGGGATCCGACCATCAGGAGGAGAAAAATGCGCTGGTCAAAAACATTCACGGTCGTCGGCTGCCATGCCGAGGGCGAAGTGGGCAACGTCATCACCGGCGGCGTCATCGACGTGCCGGGCAAGACGATGTTCGAGAAGAAAGAATATCTTGAACAGCATTTGGACGACATACGCGGGCTTGTCCTGTTCGAACCGCGCGGCGCGCCCTACGTCAACGCCAACATCATCCTGCCGCCCTGTGATCCGACGGCCGATCTCGGCTATGTGATCTTAGAGAGCACCGAATACCCGCCCATGTCGGGCTCGAACACTATCTGCGTCGCCACCGTTGCGCTTGAGACCGGCATTGTCCCGATGCAGGAACCCGAGACGCGGCTGCACATGGAAGCACCGGCCGGCATGATCGAGGTCCGCTGCGCCTGCGAGAACGGCAAGGTGAAGCAAGTGGAATTCACCAATGTGCCGGCTTTTGCGTTCCACCTCGACACGCCCGTCGAGGTCGAAGGGATTGGTACGATCACCGTAGATACCTCCTATGGCGGCATGACTTTCGCCCATGTGAATGCTCGTGCCCTCGGCTTCGCCATAAAGCCCGACGAGGCCCACCAGATGTCACTGACGGGCCAACGCATCAAGAAGGCGGTCAACGAACAGCTTAAGATCGTACATCCGGAAAACCCGAAGATCCGCGACGTCTCCAACGTGATCTTCGAAGGTCCTATCGAGCGCGTCAACGGCCGCGTCGAAAGCGTCAACGGCACCGTGTGCCTGCATGGCAGGCTCGACCGCTCACCGACCGGAACCGGCACCACGGGGCGCCTTGCCGTGATGTCGGCAAAGGGGCAGATCGCCAAGGGCGAGCCGTTTCGCAACAAGTCCATCATCGGAACCCATTTCGATTCCCGCGTGATTGGGAATACGCGCGTCAAAAATCTGGATGCCGTCGTCGTCACGATAGCCGGGCAGGCCTGGATCACCAGCATCGGCCAGTACGGTCTCGACCCCACAGACCCCTACCCGCGCGGACATCGCCTCAGCGACGTCTGGTTCTGAAACAACACCCGCCGATCGCGTCGGCACCGCAACCCATCCAAGGAAGCCAACATGCGAAGTACCAAATCCATTCACATAATCGGTTGCCACGCCGAGGGAGAGGTCGGCGATGTGATCGTCGGCGGAGTCGCCCCGCCACCCGGAGCGACGATCTGGGAGCAATCGCGCTTCATCGCGAAGGACCAGGGCCTGCGCAACTTCGTCTTGAACGAACCGCGCGGCGGCATCTTTCGCCATGTGAACCTTCTCGTTCCCCCGATCGACCCCAAGGCAGACATGGGCTGGATCATCATGGAGCCGAACGACACGCCGCCGATGTCAGGTTCCAACTCCATTTGCGTGGCGACGGTTCTGCTCGACGCCGGCATCATACCGATGCAGGAGCCGGAGACGCATTTCGTCCTCGAAGCCCCCGGCGGTCTGATCAATGTCACGGCTGAGTGCCGAAACGGCAAAGCCGAGAAAATCAGGGTGCGGAACCTGCCGTCTTTCGCCGACAAGCTGGATGTCAAGCTGGAAGTCGCTGGGGTCGGCACTCTGACGGTGGATACAGCTTTCGGCGGCGACAGTTTTGTCGTGGTGGACGCCAGGTTGGTCGGCTTCAGGATCGAGCCGGACGAGGCCCGCGACATCGCCGAGACGGCGATGAAAATCACCGCCGCAGCCAATGAGCAGCTCGGTTTCAAGCACCCGACGAATGCATGGGATCACATCTCGTTCTGCCAATTCACCAACCCTGTCGCTGTCGAGGACGGTATCCTGACCGGGAAAAGCACTGTGGTCTGCAGCCCGGGCAAGCTCGACCGCTCTCCTACCGGCACCGGCTGCTCGGCCCGCATGGCGCTGCTCCACGCCAGGGGGCAGATGAAGGTCGGCGATCGTTTCATAGGGCGATCAGTCATTGGAACAGAGTTCGATTGCAGCATCGAGGCGGAATGCATGCTGGAGGATCGGTCGGGGATCGTCCCAACGATAGCCGGTCGAGCTTGGATCACAGGGACGCAGCAGCATCTGCTCGATCCGGATGACCCCTTTCCCGCCGGCTATCGGCTATCCGATACCTGGCCGATGCTGGCCTGAGTTGGCAATCACCGACGACAGGGATCGCAAGCAAGCTTCCTCAATTCGCAAAGAAGGGAATGAACCAATGACTAGGTGGAAAGGCCTATTTCCCGCGGTGACGACCAAGCTCGCTCGCGACGGCAAAGTCGATCTAAAGGCAACGATGGACAGTATCGACAGGCTCGTGAGGAATGGTGTGTCGGGCGTCATAGTCCTGCCGATGCTGGGCGAGAATGCCTCGATGACACTTACCGAGCGCGAGGCCGTCATCCGAGGCGCCGTCGAGGTTGTGGCGGGACGGGTACCCGTGCTCTCCGGCCTCGCGGAGGTGACGCTTGATAGTGCGCAGACAAATGCGAAGCTCTACGAAAGCTATGGCGCGCAGGGGCTGATGGTCTTTCCGAGCCTCGGCTATAAGTGCGACGCGCGTGAGACGGTCGAATGGTACACGGGCATTGCGCGAGCCTCAGCCCTTCCGATCATGATCTACAACAATCCGATCGCCTATGGGGTCGATGTCACAGTCGATGTGCTCCGGGATCTTGTCGGCACGCCTGAGATCGTCTGCATCAAGGAAGAATCGGGCGACATCCGCCGGGTCACCGACCTGCAGGTCGCCTTCGCCGATCGTTTCAGTATCTTCTGCGGGGTCGACGACCTGATCGTCGAGAGCTCGGCGCTGGGCGTGACGGGCTGGGTTTCCGGGATGGCCAATGTATGGCCAGCTGAATGCACTGAGCTGTTTAATCTATGCGCGCGCGACGCCTATGCCGAGGCGCGTACCCTCTATCGCATCCTGACTCCGTCCTTCCATCTCGATACCCACGTCAAACTGGTCCAGTACATCAAGCTTGCCGAGCATCTGGTCTATGGCGCACCCGAATGGACCCGCCCTCCGCGCTTGCCGCTTGTCGGCGAGGAGCGCGAGTTCGTCGTTTCGACCATCCGAAAGGCAATTGAGGCGCTTGACGCGCGAACTAAGAGAGGGACGTAACCTTTCCTTGTCGAAGTAAGGCGCGGCCGAGGTCAGACCGCAGCGGCGAACGCCCTGACCCTGACACCGCCCTTTTCGAGGCGGGCTCGCACGCGGGCCGCGATGGCGACCGCCGCCGGCGTGTCGCTGTGGACGCAGACCGAGTCGATCGGCGTCTTCAGCAAGTGTCCGGAAATCGTCTCGATGGCGCCTTGCGTAACCATCCGCACCACACGCTCCGCCGCCTTCTCGGCGTCGTGAATGACGGCGCCCTCCAGCTTGCGCGAGACGAGGAACCCCTCTTCCGTATAGGCGCGATCGGCGAAGATCTCGGACTTGACCGACAGGCCCGCCTCGCGCGCGATCCTATCCTGGAAGCCAAGCGCGATCGCCAAGCAGATCAGGCCGGGATCGACTGCTTTGACGGCG
This sequence comes from Mesorhizobium silamurunense, assembly GCF_014843905.1. Taxonomy (NCBI): domain Bacteria; kingdom Pseudomonadati; phylum Pseudomonadota; class Alphaproteobacteria; order Hyphomicrobiales; family Phyllobacteriaceae; genus Mesorhizobium; species Mesorhizobium silamurunense. The sequence continues at coordinate 47,185 of NZ_LPVS01000037.1, forward strand.
CGTGTCACCGCTTCGGCGACGTTGCGGTCAGTCTGGGTCAGGTTGCCGAGCGCGCCATGCGCCTTCACATAGCGGATCGGGTGCCCGGCGTAGGTGGAAAGCGCTTGTGCCGCGCCGATCTGGTATGCCACCAGCCTTTCGATCTCGTCGGCCGAATGCGGAATTGTGCGCCGTCCAAATCCCCACAGGTCGGCGAAGCTCGGATGCGCGCCGACGGCGACGCCCTTCGAGCGCGCCATCGAAAAGGTCGCCGCCATGATCTCTGGATCGCCGGCGTGAAAGCCGCAGGCGACGTTGGCGGAGCTGACGATGTCGAGGATCGCTGCGTCGTCGCCGAGCCTATAGGCGCCAAAACCTTCGCCCATGTCCGAATTGATGTCGACCTCTAGCCCGCTGTCCGTCATGACGACTTCCTCAGAATTCTCAAAAAAAAATCACAGCAGCTCGTAGAGTGGCGTGCCGTAACCAACGACAGTGCCGTCCTCGACCAACGCAGCTCCCAGCGCGCCGTCCGCCGGCGTGACGATGGCCTTCAGGCAGGCGCCGATCTGCAAGACACCGACCGTCTCGCCCTTTCGGACCGATCGGCCGGTTTCGACAACCGGATGGCCGGTCGTCGGGTGAACGAGACGGAATATCCCGACGCCTGGCGCACGCACGCCCTTGAAGACCGCCTCGGCCTTTGCGGCTTCGGCCACCATCGCGCCTGGCTCGGCATTGCCGGATTGAATATGCAGGCGAAGCGAAAAGCCCGTCTCCGCCAGTTCGATCTCACTGACGCCCGCAGCCGCGCACCAGGCTGCCAGCTTCTCGATCTCCTCAACCGTCATCGCGGACCTCGCCCGTCGAGCAGGCCGCCTTCGATCAGGCGTTCGAGATGATGAATATCGAACCCCCCGGCGGCGAAGCCGGGCTCCTCCATCAAGATGCCGTGCAGCGGCGCGTTGGTGGCGATACCGGCCGTCTCCATCTCGGCCAGCGCCCCCTTCATCCTGCGGATTGCGTCGGCCCGCGTCGCGCCATGCGCGAGCAGCTTGGCCACCAGGGAATCGTAATGGGGCGGCACGGTGTAGCCGGAGTAGAGGTGAGACTCGACCCGTATCCCCGGGCCGCCCGGCGGCGTCCAGCGCTCGACCCGTCCCGGATGCGGTCGGAAGCTGTAAGGGTCCTCGGCGTTGATGCGGCATTCGACGGCGTGGCCCTCGAAGCGGATGTCTTCCTGCTTGAAGGACAGATGCTCGCCCAGTGCGATCCGGACCTGCTCGCGCACGATGTCGATGCCAGTAACCAGTTCAGTGACGGGATGCTCGACCTGCACGCGGGTGTTCATCTCGATGAAATAGAATCGCCCATCCTCATAGAGGAACTCGAACGTGCCGGCGCCCGTGTAGCCGATCGCCAGGCAGGCGCGGGCGCAGAGGCCGCTGATGCCGGCGATCGCCTCACGGGCGATACCGGGTGCCGGCGCTTCCTCGATGATCTTCTGGTGGCGCCGTTGCATGGAGCAGTCCCGCTCGCCCAGCCAGACGGCATTGCCGTGCCGGTCAGCCAGGATCTGGATTTCGACATGGCGCGGATGCTCGAGGAATTTTTCCAGGTAGACCTGCGGGTTGCCGAAGGCCCGGCCGGCTTCTTCGCGTGCCAGCGCTACGGCTTCCGTCAACGCGCCTTCCGCCCGCACGATGCGCATGCCGCGCCCGCCTCCGCCGCCGGCCGCCTTGACGATGACCGGATAGCCGATCGTTCCGGCAGTGGCCCGCACCGCTTGATCGTCCTGCGGCAGCGCGCCTTCCGAGCCCGGAACGCAGGGAACGCCGGCAGCCATCATCGCCCGCTTCGCTGCAACCTTGTCACCCATGATGCGGATCGCCGCCGCCGACGGCCCGATGAAAACAAGGCCCGCATTTTCCACCGCCTCGGCGAAGGCCGCGTTCTCCGAAAGGAAGCCGTATCCTGGATGGATCGCGCCTGCGCCGGTGAGTTGCGCGGCCGTGATGATCTCGGCGATGTTGAGATAGCTGTCGGCCGAAGCCGCCGGCCCGATGCAAATCGACTTGTTCGCCAGCGCCACGTGGCGAAGGCTCGCATCGGCTTCCGAATAGGCCGCCACAGTCTTCAATCCGAGGTCGCGGCAGGAGCGCAGGATGCGCAGCGCGATTTCACCCCGATTGGCGATGAGGACGGTGTCGAACATTGCGCTCAGCCCGCCTCTTCCAGAACGAACAGCACGTCGCCCGACTGCACGGCAGCATGGTCCTCGAAAGCGATCTCGACGATCCTTCCGGCGCGATCGGATTCCACGACGTTGAAAGTCTTCATGGCTTCGAGAACGCCGATCTTGCGACCCTCCTCGACCATGTCGCCCACCGAGACGAGCGGAGGTTCATTCTCGCCGGCGGAGCGATAGAACATGCCTGTGAGCGGCGCGCGGATCGCATGCCGGGCAACGGTGGCATCCGAAGGTGCGGCGGCGGTCGCGCCGGCAACCGGCACTGCTTGCAATGGCGATCCGGCCTGCGGCGCCGACGCCTGCTTGGCGATGCGGACGCGAAGTTCATCGCGTTCGATCTGCAACTCGCCGATCGGCGATCGCGAGACGAGGTCGATAAGTTCCTGGACGAACTTCAGGTCCATAGCCGCTACCGCAACGCTTGGATAGCCTCGGCGATGCGCCCGATTGCTTTCTCGATCAGGTCCATCGACGTGGCTATGGAAATGCGGAAATGAGGCGACAAGCCATAGGCCGAACCTTGCACCACCGCGACCCGCGCTTGATCGAGCAGATAGAGCGATAGATCCTCGTCGCTATCGATGAGGGAACCATCCCAACGCCGGCGACCCATCAGCGCCGAGCAGTTGGGATAGAGGTAAAAAGCGCCTTGCGGCTTCTGGCAGGTAAGCCCGGGGATTGCTCGCAGGAGCTCCAATGCACGATCGCGCCTGGACTGGAACTCAAGCGCTCGTGGGCCCAGAAAATCCTGTGGTCCTTCCAGTGCAGCAATGGTTGCGGCCTGCGAGATGGACGACGGATTGGACGTGCTCTGGCTTTGCACTGTCGCCATGGCGCGGATCAGCTGTGCCGGGCCGCCGGCGTAGCCGATCCGCCAGCCTGTCATGGCATAGGCCTTCGACACGCCGTTGACCGTCAGCGTGCGCTCCTTCAGCCGCGGTTCGACAGCGGCGATCGTGTGGAAAGCGCGGCCGTCGAACAGGATATGCTCATAGATGTCGTCGGTCAGGACATGAATGTGGGGGTGGTCGAGCAGCACTGCGGCCAGCGCAGCAAGCTCGTCACGGCTGTAGACGGCGCCCGTCGGGTTGGAGGGGGTATTCAGGAGAAGCCATTTCGTGCGGGTGGTGATGGCCGCGTGCAGAGCATACGGCGTGAGCTTGAAGCCAAGCTCCTCTCCGCATGGAACGACCACGGGCTTGCCTTCGCCCAGAAGCACGATGTCGGTATAAGAAACCCAATAGGGCGCGGGGACGATGACCTCGTCGCCCGGCGCGAGCGTTGCCAGCAGGGCGTTGTAGATGATCTGCTTTGCGCCGCCCGCAACTGTTATTTCTGAAGGCCTGTAGTCGAGGCCGTTTTCGCGCTTGAACTTGTCCACCACCGCCTTCTTCAGCGCTGCCGTTCCGTCCACCGCCGTGTAGCGCGTCTCTCCCCTGCGCATCGCCTCATAGGCGGCTTCGACGACATGCAAAGGCGTCGTGAAATCCGGCTCACCAGCACTCAGGCCGATGACGTCGATCCCGGCTGCGCGCATTTCGATCGCGCGAGCGGTGACCGCCATGCTCGGGCTTGGCTTGATGACGTTAAGACGGGGAGCGAGGAGGCCCACGGAACATTTCCTTGGCTTATCACCCGAGATCCTCATCGGGCTAAAATTGGATAATGTATTCCAAATCTTTCGTCAAACGCCTTTCTTCCCGACGGACCGGTCGCGCCGCGCGTCGACGGCATCACGACCTTTGTTTGCCAACGCATGGCCCGTCGTTCAGGTCGAAAACTTCCAATTTCACAGCTCCAGCGAGCCAGCCAGGGAACTACGGTATCGCTGTTCTCGATCGCTTTGCTTGAGAATGCTCCCGCCACACTGAAAACATCCCCGACCCGACTACCAGAAATGCTCCGACGCCCATGTTCCAGGTAAGCGCCTCATTGAAGAACACGACAGCGACGGCGATGCCGAATAGGAGTTGCAGATAGATCAAAGGCTGGACCTCAAGCGCCTCGAGAACCGCATAGGCGCGGATGAGGAAGTAGTGGCCCAGCGCGCCGGTCAGGCAGAGCGAGGCCATGGGCAGCCAATCCGAGTGCTCGATGGATTCCCAGCACAGAACTCCGGGTACGGTTGAGAATACCGCTCCAAAGACGCCGGTGTACAATGCGCTCGTTTGAAAGCTGTCTCGCCGGCCGACAGCTCGGGTTCCGACACCGTATAGAGCGTTCAAGATAGCACCGCTAACAGGCAGGAGCAGCGCAAAGTCACCATGCACGGTGACTGGGTTTATGATGATTATTACACCGATCAACCCGACGACGACGGCAGTTGCACGGCGCCAACCGACGATCTCTCCGAGCAACGGCACCGAAAGAAATGTCACGAGAAGAGGGGTGACTTGGAGAATTGCCATGCTTGTCGCCAGCCCGGCATACTTGTAGGCCCAAACGCAAAGGGCGCTTGCCGAAACCAGAAGCAATCCCCTTGCGATCTGGAGAAGCGGATTTAGGCTTTGAATAGCGCTCCGCATTCCCCCCGGTGACGTCGCGGCCAATATGCTTACGAAAACGGCAAAGCCCCAAAATCGCACCATTGTGATAAAGAATGGCGAGTATTTCTCACCCAGCAATCTGCTGAAGCCGTCGAGGGCCGCGAACGTGCACACAGTCAGGAGAGCGAACACGTAGCCGGATGTTTTGGCTTTCATAGCTTGTCAGTCGAAGCTCATGTGGGTGGATGTCGCGCCAACGGCAGGCAAACGCTTGATAATGTTATCCACAATTAATTGATTGCATACAATCGCGAGCAGGCCTTGGCCCAACCGTTTGCCGCTTTCAGGCGGGAACGGCTTTCAGCTCACGTTTTGATGTTCGGATGCAATTCAACTCTTTCCTATTTCAAATCGGCATGATTGGATACGCTTCGACAATTTTTTATAAATCTGCCAACGGCACGCCCCGCCGGGTGGCTGCGTGACTCGTTGAAGGAAAGGGCAAAAAATGAGTGATGCTCAGCCAGTTGCCGCTACGACCTCTGGCGCGAAACCGGCGGCGTACCGGGCGCTCTTCGAGGAGTTCACGATCAAGAACCTAACGCTTAAGAACAGAATAATGAGCACCTCGCACGCCCCGGCATATGGCGAGCACGGGATGCCCACGGAGCGGTACCAAAGATACCACGAAGAGAAAGCGAAGGGCGGACTGGCGTTGACGATGTTCGGCGGCGCTTCGGCAATTGCTCCAGACTCTCCGCCTTCGTTCGGTCAGCTATACGTCGGAAGCGACGAAATCATACCCCATTTTACGCGGTTCTCGGAACGAATTCATAGGCACGGCACCGCTTTGATGTGCCAGTTGAGCCATGTGGGTCGCCGCACACATGCAAACCGGGATGGCTGGCTGCCTGCATTGTCTGCGTCAAACTTGAAAGAGCCGGCTCACGGTTCTTTTCCAAAGGCAATGGAGGCTGGGGATTTCAAAAGGGTGGCGACATCGTACGCGGACGCGGCATCACGATGTCAGCAAGGAGGCTTGGATGGGTGCGAGCTCCTCATCGCGGGCCATCTGATCGGCCAATTTTGGTCGCCCTTGGTGAACCAAAGGACCGACGCGTACGGGGGATCGCTGGAGAACCGACTCCGCTTCGGTTTCGAGGTATTGAGCACGATTAGGGACCGCGTTGGCCCTGATTTCATTGTCGGAATCCGCTACACTGCGGACGAAATGTTGGAGGGTGGGATTGGTCTTGACGAGGGGATCGAGATCGCCCGCCTCCATGAGAAATCCGGGTTGGTCGATTTCCTCAACATCAACGGCTCAAACAACTGGACCAATGCAGGCGTCGCTTCAACAGTCCCAGGCATGGCCTATCCAAGCCCGACTTATGCAAACATTGCTCGAGATGTGCGCAAGGCTGTGCGCCTGCCGCTGCTCCATGCCACCCGCATCACCGACTTTGCGACCGCGGACGCGATCATAAAGGATGGAATCGTTGATATGGTCGGGATGACCCGAGCCCATATCGCGGATCCTCACCTCGTCGAGAAATATCGGACGGGTCGTGAAGCCGAAATCCGCCCGTGTGTTGGCGCAAGTTATTGCATCGATCGTATTTACAAGGGCGGAGATGCACTGTGCGTGCACAACGTCGCGACAGGACGAGAGTCGTTCATCCCGCACAAGATTGCCCGGACCAGTGGTGCGAAACGAAAGGTCGTCGTCGTTGGAGGTGGTCCCGGGGGGATGGAAGCCGCAAGGGTCGCAGCCGAACGGGGGCACCATGTAACCCTTTTCGAGGCAGCCGATGAATTGGGAGGTCAGGTTATTTTGGCTTCTCAACTCGAATGGCGCCGCGATTTGATCGGCATTACTCGATGGCTGGCAGATCGGCTTCAGGCGCTCGATGTCGACATCCGTTACAATAGCTATGCCGAAGCCGACGACGTTGCTTCGTTGAACCCCGAGGTCGTCATCGTTGCTACTGGCGGATTGCCCAACATGGCTCTCGTTGAAGGGGGGGAGCTGGCCGTAAGCAGCTGGGAAGTCCTGGATCGCTCAGTAAAGCCAGCCGATAACGTTCTGGTCTATGACGACAATGGTGGTCACGCGGGCCCCGTCGCAGCCCAGTATCTGGCCGCGGCGGGAAGCCAGGTTGAATTGATCACCCCGGATGTCGAGGTAGGGCATCAGATTGGAACGACGAATGCCATCGTTCATCGCAAGTATCTTTACAGCCAGGGGGTCGTCCTTACTCCCGACCGGCGCGTGACGAAGGTCGAACGGCGAGGCAACGCTTTCGAGGTTACGATACGCAACGAATACTCGAATTTGATAGAGAAAAGAAGCGTCGAGCAAGTTGTGATCGAATGCGGTACAATTCCGAACGACGGCATCTATTTCGATCTTGTAGAACGATCTGTGAACCGAGGTATGTACGATCTCACTGCTTTTGCGGCGGGACGACTGCAGACAGAATGTGTAAATCCCCAAGGGGAGTTCGAACTGTATCGTTTGGGGGACGCTGTAGCCAGCAGAGACATCCATGCCGCAATGTACGATGCCGTTCGTATATGCAAGGACCTATGAAATAGGATTGTCAGTGGCGCGGCACGAGGCTGTCGCCGCCAGCAAACCAGCCGAGGAGTTGTCCGGCCCCCACTTGATTCACCACTTGGCGCGGTTTTCTAAGCCTGATCGAAAGTCGGCTGCGTATCTGCAGTGGTACGCCAAGGGGGCCCACCGCATTTACGGCAAGACAATCTAGCAACAGATGGGCGTTGTCGGCGCCATCACGCCATGGAACTTTCCCGCTTCGATCGGCGAACATCATTGCACACAATGTTGACCATCGTTTCGAGCGGCGAACGTTTCCAGCTACGATCGGGGCGTCGACCGCGATCCCCTACTGCTGACCTACGCAAACAGCATCGGGTGTCGCGACCACAGGCGGCTTTCCGTCGTCGAACACGGATGCAACCCATTGCCTATCGTATACTATCATGCTATCGTTGTATAAAATTCGGCGGAAGCATTCAAGACCGTCGCTGAAAAGGCTCGTGAGAAATGCGCCAATGGCTGTCGTCTCCAAAGTTGCGGCCGACGACCGGTCAACGCGCAATGATCACCGAATGACATCAAGACAAGGCTGGCAATCCCAGCGGCATTTCAAGGGCGGCCCGCTTCGCATCTCAAAGATAAGCAAACCTTATCTATCGCTTGCAAGCATTAAGCAATATTGACTTCTTGGCACAAGTGGCTAACAGACCCGGCGGTGAATAGCGAAAGGCGAGTTCCAAGTGGCTGCACCGACATTCAAAGTGGTTCTCGGCGTGATTGGAGCCGACTGTCACGCAGTGGGGAACAAAATCATCATGAGCGTGCTCGAGCCACTCGGTTTCGACGTGGTCAATCTCGGGGTCATGGTGAGCCAGGATGAGTTTATCGATGCAGCGATCGAAACTGGCGCCGAGGCGATCCTTGTTTCGTCAATTTATGGCCATGGTGAGATCGATTGCATGGGCTTCAGGGACCGCTGCATCGAGCGCGGGCTGGCAGACATGTTGCTTTATGTCGGCGGCAACCTGGTGGTTGGGAAACGTGAATTCTCGGCAATCGAGGCCCTGTTCATGGGGATGGGTTTTGATCGCGTGTTCAAGCCAAGCGTCGACCTTGCGGTGGTCGCCGACCTGCTCAAAACCGACATTGAAAAGAGGCGCGTTGCCGGCACAGCCGGTAGTGGGGTCGCCTCGCTGCGAAATGTGGGATGAGACTCGTCTCGGTCGACATCGGGTCCACGTGGACGAAGGGCGCGAGTTTTGTGCTATCGGATCACGATAGCCTGCATGTGACGAAACGGGCGGCACGACCAACCACTGTCGATGATCTTTCGCGCGGGTTCGAAAGCGTCGTTGCCGAATTGACCGAAGCCGGAAATCCCGACGAGCTTTTTTACTCCTCGTCGGCAAAGGGCGGACTGGCCATTGCTGCAATTGGGATAGTGCCCGATCTGACAGCGGAGATGGCAAAGCTTACCGCCTATTCCGCAGGTGCCAAAATAACCAACAGTTTCGCCTACGAATTGTCCTCGGCCGATATTTCTGCTCTTCGCGCATCCAACCCGGACATCATTCTGCTCGCCGGCGGATCTGATGGAGGAAACCGTCACTACCCGATCAAAAACGCTTCAGCCTTGGCGAAAGCCAACCTAAGTGCCACCGTCGTGTTTGCAGGCAACCGTGACGCGCGCGACGAAGTCGAAGGCACCCTTGCAGGGCACGATCTTGTCTGCGTCGAAAACCTCCTGCCGAGTCTGGAGTGTCCTAACCCTGAGCCGGCTCGCGCCGCGATTCGGGACTTGTTCCTCCAGCGGATCACCAAAGGCAAGGGCCTCGACAAGATCATTATTGCCACCGGACGCGAGCCTCAACCCACGCCGTATTCGCTGTTCGAGTATTGCCGATCGATCGCGGAGCTAGCCCCGGAGTTCGGGGAGTTCATGATCATCGACATGGGGGGAGCGACCACCGACGTCTATTCGGCGCATGAGGAGAAGACCCAAGGCGGCGTCATCCGTCGCGGGCTGCCCGAAGGCAAGATCAAACGAACCGTCGAAGGCGACCTCGGAATGCGGGTATCGGCCCGCACCGCCGCAATGGCTGCGCGCAAACTCTACCCCTTAGAAAATCTGGACGAAGGATCCGCATTCGCGGAGTTTGTCGAAAAGGCAGCTCTCTGTCCGGAAACGCTTACGAAGGAAGTCCACGAGGCCCGGTTCGATGCCGTCCTCGCGAGTGCCAACATAGCGCAATCTGTCATGCGACATTCAGGGCGGAGTCATGAAGTCTGCACCGCCGATGGAATTGTGACGATACAGGCAGGACGCGACCTGTCGCGAGTCTCATGGGTAATTGGGACGGGTGGCTACCTGGCTGCATCGACCAGCTTCAATCCCCGGGAATGCATCTCCAGCCTGGGAACGGACGAGCATGGGAAGCGGGTGCTCGCTCCTCGCAACGCGCGCTATCTGCGCGATCCAGGATATCTGTTTCCTCTTCTGGCCAACATAGCGTCCACCCACCCGTCAGCTGCAGTCAGGGCCGGCCTCCAGACACTCGTTGAAGAGATCTAATCACCCAGGTCCAACCTCGTGTCAGATGATTGAAGTGCAACATGATGATGATCGAGAATAAGAAGCTATCTCGGGCCGATTATCAGTCTGAGCGAGAACAGGTCCTCCAAACCTGGCCCACGGGCCGCGACGTTGAATTCGCGAGCGCCATATCTCGTCATCGGGATATGGAGGACAGGAAGAAGTTTCCGATAGCCCTGGCGCGAGCGGCAGCTAATGGCCGTACGCTCCTGCAACCGCGAGCTGGAGTCGCGCTGCTGCGGGAACACACCCAGCTACTCCAGGACCTTTCTCCCTACTGCGATGTTCTCCCCACAACTGTTGACGCTTACACGCGCCACAATCGCTATCATGAGGCGCAGAAAGGCATCGAGAGATCCAGGGCCGCCGGCACTTCCCTTTTGAACGGATTCCCACCTGTAAACCATGGCGTGGACGGTTGCAGGCGTCTTATCGATGCTTTGGAGAAGCCAGTCCAGGTCAGGCATGGTACCCCGGACGCCCGCTTGATGGCCGAAATTACCCTTTGTGCTGGTTTTTCCAGCTTCGAGGGCGGCGGGATCTCCTACAACATCCCCTACGCCAAGAGTGTTCCACTTGAGAGATCTATCCGACACTGGCAGTACTGCGATCGCCTGATCGGCCTCTATGAAGAGGAAGGCATCCGGATAAATCGCGAGCCCTTTGGTCCCCTAACTGGGACGCTCGTACCTCCTTTTGCGTCACACACTGTGGCTTTGCTCGAGGGGCTGCTCGCCCTTGAACAAGGCGCAAAATGTATCACGCTCGGATACGGCCAAGCCGGCAACCTGGCGCAGGACATCGCCGCAATCCGATCGCTTAGCAACCTGGCGGCGTATTACTTTTCTGAATTCGGGCACGACGATTACGCGCTTTCGACCGTGTTTCACCAATGGATGGGCGGCTTCCCGGAAAACGAAGCCCAAGCCTATTCAGTGATTGCGCTCGGTGCGGCGGCCGCGAAGTTCGCCGGGGCGACAAAGATTATCGTTAAGACGCCTCATGAGGCCAGCGGCGTACCCACCATGGAAGCGAACCGTTCGGGCCTCCAGGCCACGGCGCAGATGCTGAACATGATTGGCGACCAGAAAAAGTTAGAGACCGACGAGATCCTCCAGGAGACGGCTGTCATCGAGCGCGAGGTGCATGCCGTGATGCGCAAAGTGATTGAGCTTGGCGGCGGAGATGTCGCGCGTGGCGCGGTCCTGGCATTCGAGGCGGGCGTCATGGACATCCCATTCGCGCCTGCAAGCGTCAACGCCGGCCGTATGACGCCTATCCGCGATAACAACGGCGCGATCCGAGTCTTCGCCAAGGGAGATATTCCGCTTCCGGACGACATTGTTGCGTTCCATCGGGAGAAGATTGCCGAGCGGGCTACATGCGAAGGCCGAGAGGCCTCCTTCCAAATGGTCGTCGACGACGTGCGGGCGATTTCCGCAAGCACTCTGATCGGCCGCCCGCAAGCGACGAACATTGACAGCCCTTTCTGACGAGCCGGCGATGAAGATCATAGACGTTCAATTTTCGGCTGGCTTGTCCTCGTTCTACTTCGACGATCAGGCGGCCATCAAGGCCGGTGCTCGGCAAAACGGTTTCATTTACGTTGGCAATACGTCAACGCCTGGGTTCGACACAATCAGGCAATCTGGAGAAGCTGTCAGCGTTCTTCTTCTATTGGAGAACGGACTTTGGGCCGAGGGCGACTGCGCCGCAGTTCAATATTCAGGCGCGGGAGGCCGCGATCCGCTCTTCAACGCTGCCCAATACATCCCGTTCATGAAAGAAGTGCTTCAGCCGCTCCTTGTCGGCAGGGATGTACGCGACTTCGCTGGAAATGCTCGGTTCTTCGATGGTCTTGCACACCAGGGACGACAACTTCACACGGCGATCCGCTATGGATTGTCCCAGGCTTTGCTGGATGCGACAGCCAAGTCGTCGGGACGGCTCAAGATGGAGGTCATCTGTGATGAATACGACCTACCGGTCGAACTGAAGCCGCTTTCTCTTTTTGGCCAAAGCGGTGACGACCGCTACAACGCCGTCGACAAGATGATCATGAAACGCGTGGACGCGCTACCGCATGGCCTGATCAACAACGTCGAAGGCAAGCTCGGTCGCAGCGGCGGAAAGCTTAAGGAATATGTCACCTGGTTGACTCTCCGCATCGCGCAATTGCGCAGTGACCCCGGGTATGTTCCGGCGCTGCACATCGATGTCTATGGGACCATCGGAATTATCTTTGCCAACGATCCAAAGAAGATAGCCGCCTATCTGGCAGATCTCGGTCAACGTGCTTCGCCTTTTCAGCTCTATATCGAGGGGCCCGTCGACGCGGGAAACCGCACCGATCAGATCGCTCTGCTGCGCCAGATTCGGGACGAGCTCAGGAGCCGTTCGAGCACGGTTAAGATCGTGGCCGATGAATGGTGCAATACCTATGCCGACATCGTCGATTTCGTCGACGCCGATTGCTGCGACATGGTTCAGATCAAAACCCCCGATCTTGGCAGCATCCACAATACAGTCGAGGCGGTGTTGTACTGTCGCAGTCGCGGCACCGAGGCTTATCAGGGCGGCACCTGCAACGAGACAGATGTTTCGGCCCGTACCTGCCTTCACGTCGCTCAAGCAGTTCGGCCCGATCGGGTCCTCGTGAAACCCGGCATGGGTTTCGATGAGGGTATGACGATCGTCGCGAACGAGATGTACCGAAATCTGGCGATCCTTCAGGCGAAACACGCCGCCATGAGGTTAGAAATATGATTGCGACCAACCCGATGGCGATGAAGCCCTACGACAACCTGCTTGTCGTCTCCATAGAACAAGCGGTGGCGGCGCCCTTGTGCTCGTGTCATTTTGCGCAAGGCGGTGCCCGCGTCATAAAAGTAGAGCGCAGCGAAGGCGACTTTGCCCGCAAATACGACGGCGCGGTCAAGGGTGAGTCGTCCTACTTTGTGTGGGCGAACCACGGCAAGGAATCGCTCTGCCTTGACATCAAAGATCCTAAAGACGCCCGACTGCTGCGCGCGTTGGTAGCGAAGGCAGATATCTTTATCCAGAACCTTGCTCCCGGAGCAATGGAGCGAGCCGGTTTCGAAAGTGCTGGATTGAGGGCGCGAAATAAAAGGCTGATCACCTGCGATATCAGCGGCTATGGCGAAGACGGCGACTACCGCGACATGAAAGCGTACGACTTTCTGATCCAGTGCGAGAGTGGCTTGGTCGCCGTCAACGGCGCACCCGAGGCACCCGGTCGGATCGGCGTCTCGGTGTGTGACATCGGAGCGAGCATGAATGCCATTATTGGCATCCAGCAAGCCCTTTGGATGCGCGAGCGCACGGGCGTGGGCTCAGGGGTCCAAGTGTCGCTCTTCGACACTGCCGCCGACTGGATGACTGTTCCCCTGATGCACACTGTTTACGGTGGAAAGGCCCCGAAACCCGTCGGTTTGCATCACCCTTCCATTGCTCCCTACGGTGGTTTCGCGACCCGGGACGGCAAGATGCTTGCGATCTCGATTCAGAACGAGCGCGAATGGCATAACCTCTGTGAAGGTGTCCTTGGCGACGCCGATCTGGCGACCGATCCTAGGTTTTGCAATGCAACGCAGCGTGTTCGGAATCGGAGCGAGCTCGATGCATTGATCGCCGCGTTCTTCGAGACGCATGATCGGCGCGATCTGGAAGGCATGCTTCGCATTGCGGCTATCGCTTATGGCGGCGTGAATTCGGTAGAAGAGTTCGCAAGCCATCCGCAACTGCGCCGGCGTCCGGTGATGCTTGAATCAGGCGAAACCGTCCAATTGGCGGGCATCCCTGTCATCAATTCTTACGAGTCCCCCGAAAAGTCCATCAACCGGGTGCCTCGAATTGGCGAGCATTCGGCCGCAATACGCGCTGAGTTCGCATCGCTTGATGTTGATGCCTGATGGTGTGCAATTTTGCGATTGAGGCTACCAGCCACTGGCCCACCCTACTGTGCGTGCCAGCACACGACGAACGCTTCGCCGTGCGTGCGCCCTTGTGCAGTGCGGACGCCGTCATCCTCGATGTCAAGGAAAGCGTCCCCTCCCCTAGCAAGCCAGCGGCGCCACGCAATCTGGCGGTGCTTTGCACGAACTGTGTGGACATCTGGCCATGATGTCGGAAAGCAAGATGGCTGCACCTGCGGCGCGCGAGATCAAAGTGTTATCGCCCACGGCAATACTGGGATACGGTTTTCCGGAGTCGTCCTTCGAGGCGGGCCTGGCGCGCGATCCCGACGTCATTGCCGTGGATGCGGGATCTAGCGATCCAGGTCCTTACTACCTTGGAGCAGGGGTCTCGTTCACAGATCGAGCAGCGGTGAAGCGTGATCTGCGCCTGATGCTCCGGGCTGCCAGGGCACGCGATATACCCTTACTCATCGGCAGTGCCGGTGGGTGCGGTGCGCGTCCCCATCTTGATTGGACCCTCGACATCATCCGCGAAATCGCGACCGAGGACCGGCTTCGCGGTCGTCTGGCCGCCATTCCGGCCGACGTCGACAAGGCTGTGCTTTGCGATGCCTTGGCCAGCGGACGTATCAGCTCGCTGCCGGGTGTGCCGCTCGCCACGCCGGCGACCGTCAACGCAAGCACGCATATCGTGGCGCAAATGGGCGAGGAACCGCTCCTCGAAGCTCTCGCGAAGGGCGCTAACGTTATCGTCGCCGGACGCTGCTACGATCCGGCGGTATTTGCGGCAGTGCCGATTGCACGGGGGTTCGACCGTGCGCTGGCGCTTCACATGGGCAAGATACTCGAATGCGCCGCGATCGCGGCGACGCCGGGCAGCGGCAGCGATTGTATGCTGGGCACATTGTCTCATAGCGCCTTCACGCTTGAGGCACTGTCCCCTAACCGACGCTGCACCGTTGCATCGGTTGCAGCCCATACGCTCTATGAGAAGAGCGATCCCTACCATCTGCCTGGTCCCGGTGGCTCGCTGGATCTCACCGAAACCCGCTTCGAACAACTCGACGAGCATTGCGTTCGTGTCTCCGGCAGCCGCTTTTCGCCGGCACGCCGATATGCGGTGAAACTCGAGGGTGCCTCACCAAAGGGTTTCCGCACGATCTCAATCGCCGGAGCCCGAGATCCCGTCTTCATCGCCCAGATCGATACCATCATCGACGCGGCCCGTCGCCGCGTCGCTGACAACTTCGCCCAGGTCCCTGAAAGCGCCTACAGGTTGATCGTTCGCGTCTACGGCCGGGATGGCGTCATGGGCGAACTCGAGCCACAGAAAACGATCACCTCGCACGAGATCTGTCTCGTCATCGAGGCGGTAGCGGAGACCCAGGCGCTTGCCGACACGATCTGCGGCTTTGCCCGTGCCACGCTGCTGCATTTCGGTTATCCCGGCCGCATCTCGACTGCCGGCAACTTGGCCTTTCCCTACTCCCCCTCGGATTTCAAAGTTGGGCAGGTATTCGAGTTCAGCCTTTATCATCTGCTGGAGGTGGATGACCCCAACAGTCTGTTTTCCCCCGTCGAGATCACCGAGCTCCAGGGAAAGCTGCAATGAAGGGAACCCTCGCCGATGTCGCGCTCGTCGTGCGCAGCAAGAATGCGGGCCCGTTCGAATTGACGCTGGATGTCATCTTCAAGGAACGAAAAGGATTTGAACGTGCCCGCGATACGCAGCTGATCAACAAGGCGCTGATCAGTCGTCTCTATGGTGTCCCGGAAGAGGATGTTCTCGATATCGTCGCCTTCGAACCGGCGAATGCCATCAAGGCAACGATGAAGCGCCGCATCCCGTCCGCCGCTATCGGCGAAACTGACGTTTATGGTGCGCAGCAGCACGCCCCCCTGCTCGGTGTGCCCTTCGATACGGAGGCATAACCCCAATTGACCGAGATTCGTGAAGCCGACTTCGTTGATAGCATCGCTGAAGCGCTGCAATTCATCTCCTGCTATCACCCTCCAGATTTCATCCGAGGGCTGGCAGCCGCCTACGACCGTGAAGAGAGCTCGTCGGCGAAACAGGCAATCGGGCAGATCCTGGTGAACTCCCGCATGTGCGCCTTGGGACGGCGTCCCATTTGCCAGGATACCGGAATGGCGAACGTCTTCATCAAGCTCGGTATGGGCGCCCGGATGGTCAGCGAGCGATCCATGCAGGACTTGGTGGACGAGGCGGTGCGGCGAGCGTGGCGAGCCAGCGACAACCCTCTGCGCGCGTCGGTCGTCCACGACCCGCTGTTTGGGCGTGTCAACACTGGCGACAACACGCCGGCGATGGTGAGCGTTGAACTTGTTGCAGGGAGTGATGTCGCGGTCGACGTTTCCGCCAAAGGAGGTGGGTCGGAGAACAAGACCAAGTTCGCGGTCCTCGAGCCTTCAGAATCAATCGCTGACTGGGTCGTCCGAACTGTGGAGACCTTGGGGGCAGGTTGGTGTCCGCCCGGCGTCCTGGGAATCGGCGTGGGGGGAAGCGTCGACAAGGCGATGGCGATGGCGAAGGAATCGTTGAACGAGCCACTGGACATGCTCGAACTCAAGCGCCGTGGCCCGTCATCTAAAACCGAGGAAGTGCGGCTGGAAATCTTCGAGCGAGTAAACGCGCTCGGCATAGGTGCACAGGGTCTGGGAGGTATCACGACGGTTCTCGACGTGAAACTCCGCAGCTTTCCGACCCATGCCGCTTCCTTGCCTGTCGCGCTCATCCCCAACTGCGCGGCGACCCGGCATATCCATTTCGAACTAGACGGTTCAGGACCGGCGCAGTTCGATGTCCCGAACCTCAGCGACTGGCCTGACATCGTCATCGAACAGAGCCGGATTGGAACTCGCCGAGTAGATCTCGACCAGCTCGATGACGCCGAGGTCCAATCTTGGCGTCCCGGTGAGACCCTCTTGTTGTCGGGCACGCTGTTCACGGGACGCGATGCCGCACACAAGCGAATGGTCGAGACGCTCCGCGCCGGCAGCGCCCTTCCGGTCGATCTTAGGGGACGAGCTATCTACTACGTCGGTCCCGTCAGCCCCGTTGAAGGCGAGATCATTGGTCCGGCCGGCCCCACCACCGCAACGCGCATGGACCGTTTTGTCGAAGAGATCCTCGCCGGGACTGGTTTGAAGGTGATGATCGGCAAAGCCGAGCGCGGCCCCGCTGCGATAGAATCGATCGCGCGTCACAGGGCAGCCTATCTGATCGCCGTAGGCGGAGCGGCCTATCTGGTTTCAAAGGCGGTCCGTGCAGCCGAAGTGGTGGCCTACGCTGACCTTGGAATGGAGGCGATCTACCGTCTTCAGGTTGAAGATATGCCTGTGATGGTCGCGGTCGACAGCACGGGGACATCCGTCCACGACACGGGGCCGGCATTGTGGCGACGCACTTGATCAGCTTCGAAACATCATCAGGCGGAATACGCCGAGCGACCACCTGAAACGTAGGAGATATCCATGCTCAAGGGGCCGGAAGGGAGCACAGCAAAGGACGCAGAGGCAGATTTCCTGCGCCACTACCGACAGGTTGGCATTCGCGCCGTGATAGCAGCAACAAGGGCCAACTCGCCGAAGGTTCAAGACGTTTCACAAGCGCGGAGCGATTGGTCTGAGGCCAAATCGGCGATCGCGGATCGCCTGACCGTGTCTGAGCGCGATTAAGCCCGAGAGGCCATCGACATTAGATCTACCACCATCGCTCGAGGTTCCCCGATGCAATACCCAGCTACCAAATCTCCCCGCGCCGACGACCAAAATATTGCGCCATTTTCGGCTTTCGCGCCACCGATAAGGCCGCAAAGTAACCTGCGTCGGGCGGTTACAGCTGCCTATCGCAGGCCGGAGACCGACTGCCTGCCGCCACTTGTGGCGGCCGCCAGAATGCCCGCGCCGTTGCGCGCATCTATTGCCAAAACCGCCCGCAAATTAGTCGTCGCCTTGCGGAGCAAGCACCGCGGATCCGGCGTAGAGGGCCTTGTTCAGGAATACTCTTTGTCAAGCCAGGAAGGTGTTGCCTTGATGTGCCTCGCTGAAGCGTTGCTTCGCATACCGGATGCGGCAACACGCGACGCGCTTATCCGCGACAAGATCGCAGAGGGCGACTGGAACTCGCACATCGGCGGTGGGCGGTCGCTGTTTGTCAACGCCGCGACGTGGGGACTGGTCGTGACGGGCAAGCTGACCTCCACGGTCAACGATCGAAGCCTCGCGGCGGCACTCACCCGACTCATTGCCCGTTGCGGCGAGCCGGTGATCCGGCACGGTGTGAATATGGCTATGAGAATGATGGGCGAGCAGTTTGTCACCGGCGAGACGATCAAGGCAGCGCTCAAGCGTGCACGCACTTTCGAGGACCGAGGCTTCCGCTACTCTTATGACATGCTCGGCGAGGCCGCTACGACCGCGGCGGACGCGGACCACTATTACAAGGAATACGAAAAGGCTATCCATGCAATTGGCCGCGCCTCGAAAGGCCGAGGCATTTACGAGGGACCGGGCATCTCGATCAAGCTTTCGGCCCTCCATCCTCGGTATGGTCGCTCGCAGTCCGGCCGCGCTATGGACGAATTGCTTCCCCGACTAAAGACGCTCGCTGAGTTGGCAAAGTCCTACGATATCGGCCTTAACATCGACGCCGAGGAAGCTGACCGTCTCGAGCTGTCGCTCGACCTCCTCGAAGAGCTGTGCTTCGATCCTGGATTGTCGGGCTGGGACGGACTGGGGTTCGTGGTCCAGGCATACGGCAAACGCTGTCCGTTCGTCATCGACTACGTCATCGATCTGGCGCGGCGTTCGCAGCGCCGATTGATGGTTCGTTTGGTGAAGGGGGCTTACTGGGACACTGAGATTAAGCGCGCTCAACTAGACGGCTTGGAAGACT
This sequence comes from Mesorhizobium silamurunense, assembly GCF_014843905.1. Lineage (NCBI taxonomy): Bacteria > Pseudomonadati > Pseudomonadota > Alphaproteobacteria > Hyphomicrobiales > Phyllobacteriaceae > Mesorhizobium > Mesorhizobium silamurunense. The sequence continues at coordinate 65,913 of NZ_LPVS01000037.1, forward strand.
TCCCCGTTTATACCCGAAAGGTCTATACAGACGTTGCTTACATTGCTTGCGCCCGGAAATTGCTCGGTGCGCTCGATGCAGTCTTTCCGCAGTTCGCCACGCACAACGCCCAGACGCTTGCAACCATATACCATCTGGCAGGTTCAGATTTTCGGATAGGAAGGTACGAGTTCCAGTGCCTCCACGGCATGGGCGAGCCGCTGTATGACGAAGTCGTCGGCAAAGGTAAGCTGAACCGTCCCTGCCGCATTTATGCACCGGTTGGAACACATGAGACTCTGCTTGCCTATCTTGTGCGGCGGCTCCTTGAAAATGGTGCGAACTCGTCCTTCGTCAATCTGATTTCCGATCCTAACGTTTCGATCGATTCATTGATCTCGGATCCCGCAGAGGCCGTCCATGCGATGCAACTTGCCGGCGCCCCGCATGAGAAGATCTCCCTGCCGGACGCGCTCTATGGAACGACCAGGCGTAACTCCAGCGGGCTTGATCTTTCAAACGAGGCAACGCTTGCCAAGTTGTCCGAAGACCTCCTCGCAACGGCAAACCTCGATTGGCATGCGCTCCCCATTCTCGCGGATGGTTCGACGGCTGGCGCCACACGACCTGTTTTGAATCCGGCCGATCATCGTGACGTAGTTGGACAGGTGACAGAATTGAACGTCGACGAAGCGGGCCGCCTCGCCAAGATGGCCGCAGAGAGCGCGCATCAATGGGCTTCTGTCTCGCCGACGGACCGCGCGGCATGCCTGGTTCGGGCGGCCGACATCATGCAATCGCGCATGGCGGTGCTGATGGGCATCCTTATGCGCGAAGCCGGCAAGTCAGCTGCCAACGCCGTTGGCGAAGTTAGAGAGGCGGTGGACTTTCTCCGCTATTATGCAGATCAGGCCCGAAGGACCCTAGGTCCGTCTCACGCGCCGCTCGGCCCGATCGTCTGCATTAGTCCTTGGAACTTCCCGCTGGCCATCTTCACCGGGCAGGTCGCCGCTGCGCTCGTCGCGGGCAACCCGGTCCTTGCCAAGCCAGCAGGTGTGACGCCGATCATCGCCGCCGAGAGCATCAAAATCCTGCATGAGGCCGGTATTCCCCGCGACGCCCTGCAGTTGGTCCTTGGGAGCGGTCGGTTAGCTGCCGCCCTCGTTGCCGCGCCTGAAACCGCAGGTGTAATGTTCACGGGCTCCACGCAGGTGGCGCGCCTAATCCAAGCACAATTGGCGGAGCGGCTGTCCACCACAGGAAGGCCCATTCCGCTGATCGCCGAAACCGGCGGCCAGAACGGGATGATTGTCGACTCTTCGGCGCTTGCCGAGCAGGTGGTCGCCGACGTGATCATGTCCGCATTCGACAGCGCCGGCCAGCGTTGCTCAGCCTTGCGAGTCCTGTGCTTGCAGGAAGATATCGCGGACCGCACGCTCAACATGATCAAGGGCGCGTTCCATGAATTGAAAATCGGTCGCACCGACCGCATCGACGTCGACGTCGGCCCGGTCATCAGCGAAGGAGCCAAGTCGGAGATCGAAGAGCACATCGAGAAGATGAGAGGCCTGGGCTGCAAGATCGACCAACTGCTATTGCCTGAGGGGGCCAAGTACGGCACCTTTGTTGCTCCGACCATTGTCGAATTGAAATCACTGTCCGCTCTAACCCACGAAGTATTTGGCCCTGTACTCCATGTAATACGATATCGGCGGGCCGACCTCGACCGTTTGATCGACGAGATCAATGCATCGGGTTATGGTCTGACATTCGGCCTGCACACGCGCCTTGACGAGGTAATCGCGCATGTCACCAGTCGAGTAAAGGCAGGCAACCTTTATGTGAACCGAAACATGATCGGCGCCGTGGTTGGGGTTCAGCCGTTTGGCGGCCGTGGGTTGTCCGGAACGGGCCCGAAAGCAGGCGGGCCACTTTATATAGGTCGTCTGGTCCAACGAGCACCCGTGCCGCCTCAGCAGTCTGCCATTCGGACCGACCCGGCGTTGCTCGACTATGCGATCTGGCTTGATCGCAAGGGAAGGCGCGATGCCGCAGAGGCGGCACGTCGATATGCAAGCCGTGCGGCTGTTGGCCTGGAGCAGGAGCTCGCGGGCCCGGTAGGCGAGTGCAATCTATATGCGCTTCATCCTCGCGGCCGTATCCTCTTGGTCCCACAAACCGAGATTGGCCTGCACCGTCAAGTTGCAGCTGCGCTCTCGACGGGGAACGAAGCAGCGATCGATGCGAGCTCGGGTCTGAAAGCCCTGATGGCCGACCTTCCGCCGATGAATGACTTCATGTTTGATGCCGGCTCAGGATGGCGGGCCTTGATGTCAGATCTCCCACCAACTGTGGCTGCCCGCATTCGTTGGACAAATGATTGGGAAGAAGACGGCCCCTTCTCCGGCGCCCTGCTTGAAGGTGACGCGACGTGGGTCAAGGCCGCCAACAAGAGGATCGTCGGGTTGTCTGGTCCACTGGTCCTGGTCCAATCGGCAACGACGGAGGAACTGATGAGCAACGAGGATGCCTATTGCCTGAACTGGCTGCTCGAAGAGGTGTCTACGTCGGTCAACACCGCAGCGGCCGGAGGCAACGCCAGCCTAATGACCATAGGCTAGTCGGGCTTCCCTGTAACCGCAGCCTTGGGGATCGACGGCGCGCTATGCCGCTTTGAACCCTTTTTGCCAGAAAGGCGGGTCATTCAAGATTGACGGCCGGTTGATCGACCGGCCGATTGCGACCTGGGCATGCGCCGTGGTGGCTCTTCACCGAAGAACTGTTTCATAAAGCCCGGGCCCTCCTCGCACACAAACGCCTTGAATATCTGAGCCGCAGGATTGAGCCGCCTGCCCTTCAGGTGCAGGACAAACCACTCTCTCATCGCTGGCATACCATCCGCGGCAAGAACGACGAGTTTTCCCGCCTGGCGTTCAAGAGCCACCGTGTGTGAAGAAATGAAGGCCAGCCCCATGTCTGCCATGACCGCCTGCTTTATGTTCTCGTTGCTGTCCATGACGGTTGCGCTTGGCAACGCCAACTTTTCGCTCAGAAAGTAGTTTTCGTGGAGCATGCGCGTGCCAGACCCTTCTTCGCGCACAAGAAAAGTCTGACCAGCCAATTCTCGGCGAGAAATCAGTTTCCGTCTGGCCAAGGGATTGTCGGGGTGACTAATCAGAACATACGGGTGCTTCGCAAACGGTGTCGCATCCACTTCAATTCTTTGAGGAGGGCGCCCCATTAGCGCTATGTCGATGTGATGGTCCTCAAGTCGCTGTATCACAGCATTGCGATTGGCAATTGTCGTTTCGATATGAATCTCAGGATGCTTTCGCCGAAATTCCTGTAGGAGATGCGGGCCAAAGTTACGCGATGTCGTTACCATAGCTACGCGCACAAGGCCGTTTAGTTTGCCTTGTAGAACACTGATCACTCCGTGCGCCTCACGCAACGCTTCCGTCATCCGCTCGGCATAAGGAATCAGCGCTGTGGCTGTCGCTGTGAGTTGGATGGTTCTGCCATCCTTGTCAAAGAGCGGGGAACCGAGGGCCTCGGATAGTCGACTCATTTGCATGGAAACGGCAGGTGGAGTGAGTTCGAGCTGAGCAGCGGCCCGCCAGAAGCTGCGGTGTTCGACCGCGGCCAGGAATATCTGCAACTGGCGGAGCGTCACTTTCTCGAAGAGATCGGTCATGAAGCGCGGGTAAACCTATCGATGTCCCGGTTTGTCGTCGACTATCATCAGATTCTTGCGGCCCCAAGTGGCCAGTCAGATACCTCAGGAAATGCCTTCGATTTCTTCGCCGGTTCGCCTAGCCCTAGCAGAATGGCATGGCAGTTCTCGCGGTTCGGTGATGGACGAGATGCCGGGCACTAACAGCAAACCCGTGTCTCCCTATGCTACACTGAAACTGTGTTGAGCCGGCACTGGACTGGAATGGCACCGGGACCATCACGACCTCAATCCTAGCACAGTCCATTCAGGTCTCTTTATGAAAACAAGAGGACCAGTCAGCTATGCTTATCAATATTGGATTTGCCTGACAATCCGCATAGGCAGGCCGCCGTTCACCTTTGCCTGGAGGCAGGGACGCACAAAGCGTTCACGTCGCGACCAGCAACGCAGCTCTCCACCTCCATATCGGGTGGTGCCTCTAGGGCACCACTATGTGGTCAAAAAGGAAGATTTTTAATGCTGGTTCGCGTCGGTACTCTGCGGGAACAAATTGAAAATCAAGAGCCCAATTGAGCTTAGAATCTAAAGCTCACATGGGACTGGGAACCGACAAGTTGACCCAAAAACGCCGGCGTCCTCTCGTTAGGCCTATCGCAAACAGCACCTCCAACGAACGGGCTATGTCTGAGGTGCGTGAGCGTTCAGGCGTTATTGAACTGCATAAGCGAAACGCGATCGAAGTTCGCGGTGTGCGCAAGGTTTTTGGAACCGGTGAAAACCGGGTGGCCGCTCTCGACAGGGTATCGGTGTCGATCCGCGAGAACGAGTTTTTCACGCTGCTCGGGCCCTCCGGCTGCGGAAAGACGACGCTGCTTAGGCTGATTGCCGGTTTCGATTTCCCGACCGCCGGCAAGATCCTGCTGCACGGCCAGGACATCGCACCGCTGCCGCCGTTCAAGCGGCCGGTCAACACCGTGTTCCAGTCCTACGCGCTGTTCCCGCACATGACGGTGGCCGAGAATATCGGCTTCGGCCTGGAAATGCTCGGCAAGCCCAAGGCCGAGATCAAGGCGCGTGTCGGCGAGATGCTCAAGCTGGTCAAGATGGAGGCGCTCGCCGGCCGCCGTACCAGCCAAATATCGGGCGGCCAGCAGCAGCGCGTGGCGCTCGCGCGGGCTCTCGCACCACAGCCGAAGGTGCTTCTGCTCGACGAGCCGCTGTCGGCGCTCGACTACAAGCTGCGCAAGGAAATGCAGATCGAGTTGAAGCGGCTGCAGCACGAGACCGGCATCACCTTCATATTCGTCACCCACGACCAGGAAGAAGCGCTGACCATGTCCGACCGCATCGCGGTGATGTCGGCCGGCAAGATCCTGCAGGTCGGCGCGCCGCGCGACATCTACGACCGACCCGCCGAGCGCTTCGTCGCCGACTTCATCGGCGAGACAAATTTCTTGGCTGGCACGGTGGTGTCGAGGAAGGCTGGGGTAGCAACGGTCAAATTTTCGAATAATGCAACGATTGCCGCCGGCTATCCCGAGCACTTCGATCCTTCAGGCGAGGTGACTTTGGTGGTACGCCCCGAACACGCCGACCTGGTGCCCGATCCGGCGGAGGGCACGATCGCCGGAACGCTCTCCACCATCGTCTATTTCGGCACCGACACGCACTATCACGTCAAGCTCGACGGCGGCGAGAAGTTCATCGTACGCCGCCAGAACAGCCGTGCGAATGGGATCGCCTATGAGACCGGCGTCAAGGTTGGTGTCCAGTTCGAGGAGGACGCCGCACGCGTCCTGATAGACTGATGACGACGGCGGCGCTCGCCCCGACCACAATCTCCAAGGCCGCCTTGTTCGAAGCTCAGGCGGTGAAGGCCACCGCGCGCCGCAACCGGCTGCTTTCGCTGCCGGCGCTGATCATCATCGGCATCTTCGGCGTGCTGCCGCTGCTGATCATCTGCGTCTATTCGTTCCTCGCCGCCGCACCCTATGGCGGCGTGCAGTGGCAGTTCTCGACCGACGCCTATCTGAACTTCCTGTTCCAGCGCGACATTTTCGACGACACGCTGCAGTTCACGCCGGACTTCCTGGTCATCTATTTGCGCTCGTTCCTGTTCGCCGTGGTGACGACGGTCATCTGCCTGCTGCTCGGCTTCCCGACCGCCTATTTCATGGCCACCCGGCCGCCGGCGCAGCGCAACTGGTGGGTGCTTTTGATCACCATTCCGTTCTGGTCGAACCTCCTGGTCCGCACCTTGGCCATCGTGTTCATCATTCGCGACGAGGGCCTGATCAACAACGCGCTGATGGCGCTGGGCGTGATCGATAAGCCGATCACCATGCTCTACACCAACTTCGCCATCCAGCTCGGCCTGCTCTATGCCTTCCTGCCCTTCATGGTGCTGCCGCTCTACTCCAGCCTGGAGAAGCTGGATTTCCGGCTGGTCGAGGCCGCCAACGACCTCTACGCGACGCGCCGGCAGGTGCTGTGGCGCATCATCATCCCGCTGTCCAAGCCCGGCATCATCGCCGGCTGCCTGCTCGTCTTCATTCCCGCGCTCGGCGCCTATGTGACGCCGCTGATCCTCGGCGGCGGCATCCACCTGATGATCGGCGATCTCATCGCGCAGCAATTCGGCTCCGGGCGCAACTGGCCGCTCGGCTGCGCGCAGGCGCTGATCCTGATGGCCGCGGTGCTGGTGGCGCTCTACTTCTACGTCCGCAACACGTCGGGGAAGATGCAGCATGGCTGACCCCCGCACCATGGACATCAAGGACCAGCCGGGTTTCCGCTCGATCGCCATCATCTGCCTTTGCGTGCTCTACGTGCCGGTGCTGATCCTGATGATCTTCTCGCTGAACAGCGGCTCGCTGGTCACGCATTGGGAAGGCGTCACGCTGAGATGGTACGGCAGCGCGTTCCTCAACGAGGAATTCCACAACGCCGCGCGCAACACGCTGATCATCTCGGTAAGCGCCACGATCATCTCGACCGTTTGCGCGACGCTGGCGGCGATCGGCATGACGCGGGTCATGCCATGGCGGGGGCTGCCGGCGGCCTTCATGGTCATCAACCTGCCGCTGATGGTGCCGGAGATCATCACGGCAGTGGCGACCTTGTCCTTCTTCGCTTTGATCGCCGGGGCGTTCAACCTGAATTTCGGCATCGGCAACCTCATCCTTGCCCACACCGTCTTCTGCATTCCGTTCGCCTATATGCCGATCCGGGCGCGGCTGGAGGACATGGATCTGACGCTGGAATACGCCGCCGCCGATCTCTATGCGACGCCTTGGAATGCATTCCGGCGCATCACACTGCCACTGCTTGTGCCCGGCATCCTGTCGGGGGGCGCGCTCGCCTTCATCGTTTCGTTCGACGATTTCACCATCACGCAACTCGTCGCCGGTCCGGGCCAGACGACACTACCCCTCTATATCTGGAACCAACTTCGACGGCCGATGACACCGGAGATCAACGCCATCTCCACCATCCTGCTTTTGGTGTCGATCGTGTTCGTCTCGATCTCGTTCCTGATCGCGCGGCGACGCGCCGAGTGACCTGAGACCTCATAAAAATGGGAAGGAGAACCTAAAATGACTGCAAACCTGATAACCGCCGTTTCCGCGGCCGTTCTGTTATCGAGCGTGCCGGCGCTAGCCGACGGCGAACTGCACATCTACAATTGGGGCAACTACACCAATCCGAAGCTGATCGAGAAGTTCGAGAAGCAGTACAACATCAAGGTCACGCTGGACGACTACGATTCCAACGAGACGATGCTGTCCAAGGTGCGCGCCGGTAATTCCGGCTACGACATCGTGGTGCCGTCCGACTACACCGTGAAGATCATGATCGAAGAGGGTCTGCTTGAGAAGACCGAGCCCAACGCGATGCCGAACGGCAAGAACATCGATCCACGCTTTGTCGACGTCTATTGGGACAAAGGTCGCCACTATTCAGTGCCGTGGCAGTTCGGGACCACTGCCTTCGCTGTGGATACAGCAAAATACAAAGGCGATATCAATACACTGGCGATCCTCTTCAATCCGCCAGATGAGCTGAAAGGTCGCATCAACATGCTGGATGACATAACCGTCGTCATGCATGCGGCCGAGCGCTACGCTGGCGTGCCGCGCTGCGGCGACGACAAGGCCAATCTGAAGAAGATCAACGACATACTGACAGCCGCCAAACCGTCGTGGAAGACCTTCAGCTATGACACCCTCGGCAAGATGGTTTCGGGCGACGTGGACGTGACGCAGACCTGGAGTGGTGCCTCCTATCGTATTCGTCAAAAGCGGCCCACCACAATCTATGCTTTGCCAAAGGAAGGGCTGGATGGGTGGATGGACAACGTCGCGGTGCTGAAGGGCGCCAAGAACCTTGACAACGCCAAGCTCTTCCAGGACTTCGTCATGGCTCCGGAGAACGCCGCGCTGATCTCCGAGTTCGCCGGCTTCGACAGTGGAATAGCGGGGAGCCATCAATTCATGTCGAAAGATCTCGCTTCTTCGCCTGAGCTCAATCCGCCGGCGGGATCACCAGTCCCGGAATTTGTTCCGCCCTGCCCGGCCGCTGTCGTTGAGGTTTACAACAAGATTTGGACAAACCTTCGCAAGTGACTGCTGGCTCGCCAGGAAAAGCGTATTTTGGGCAGGCTCCTGCGGCCTGCCCGCCTCTGGGGTTGACACCATGAACTTCTTTGCGGGAGCGCGAAGCTGTTATCAAGTAAAGGTTGGAGATATCGCTATCTGTGCGATAAACGATGGCTTTGACCATCTCGCATTTACGGACATTGTCTCGACCGATCGCGACTTATGTCAGCAGTTGCATGAAAATGAATTCCGCTCAGTTCCGCCATTGTTGACCATCAACTGTTTCCTTATTCAAAGCCAGGACAGGCTGGCTCTGATCGACGCAGGTTATCCCACGCCCACCAGGACGTCCGGCAAGCTAGTTGAGCACTTGAACTCTTTGGGCATCCGGCCTGCCGATATTGATACGATCCTGATGACGCACATGCATGCCGACCACTCAGCTGGCTTGCTGGATGCAGCAGATAGGCCGACATTCCCTAATGCGACGGTATTCTTGCATAAGGATGAGCTCGCCTTTTGGCTCGACGAGGAAGCCTTCGCGCGAGCGTCTCAGGTTAGTCAAGACGAGTTCCGCCTAGTACGTAGGGTCGTGCGCGCATACGGGGAACGCATAACACAGTTGGACGCGGAAGCCGGCCACGTCTTTCCTGGTGTGCGGATTATCGAAACGCCTGGGCACACGCCGGGACACACCGCCTGGCTGGTGGAATCCGGTTCGGAGTCTTTGCTGGTTTGGGGCGATATCATCCACTTCCCTGCCATTCAATTCGCATTGCCCGATGCGTGCGTCGTTTATGACGTGGACCCCAACGCAGCGGCTGATGCACGCAAGAAAACTCTGGCCTTTGCCGCAGAGCAAAAGCTGCGCGTGGCCGGTAGCCATCTGGATTTTCCAAGCTTTGGGCACGTTGTCGCCGACGGCACGGGCTACAGATTTGTCCCAGAAGTATGGCATCCAGCCGAACAAGCCGATCGTGCCAGTTAAAGACAAATTGGGTGAAATCTGCCCATCGGCAAACAGGCGCACACACACTCCAACTACCGGCTCAACGCGGTCCTGCCTTGCCTGATGCGTAAATGCGCCAGCGACTTGCTCGCTCGTTCTCTGCTGCTGGCGGCACCCCATCAACCGGGTCCAGATCAGCTCCCTGTTGAGCTCTCTCCGCTTTTCGGAGATTCGGTTGAAGCCAGGGCGAAGATTGGCCCAGTGACAAGCCGTCAGTGTTCCCCTCTCGTCAGTCCTAGTCACCAACCGCAAGTTCGTTTGTCAGCCAAGCCGTCAGGTGTCTTATGTTTGCAGATCGCGCCTGTCTGGGGGCAGCGACGAGATAGTAGGATCCAAGCCGTACGTCACTGCGAAACAATTCAATCAACGCACCTGATTCCAGGAACTGCCGCGCAGTGAGTTGGGAAGCGAGCGCCACACCCTGTCCGTTCACCGCGGCATCAATACCGAGCGCGGCATCCCACAACAGTGGTCCAGTCAAGGGCGCCGACAGCGAAATGCCTGCCAATTCAAACCAATCTGTCCATTGGTGGCGGCTAACCTCGTGAATAAGCGGTTCCCCAGCCAGTGCCTGAAGCGACGTAACGGAACTGTGGGATCGAATCCAATCGCGATTTGCCACCGGAAACATTCGAGGTGTGGCCAACACCGTGGCGTTGGCAGGAAACTGTTCGGCTCTACAGTAGCCGATCATGACATCGGCGTTGATCTCATCGAAGCCAGGTGCTCGCTCAAACGGTCTCAAGAGGATCTCTACGCCGGGAAACATCGCTTGGAGCACTCCAAGGCGGGAAGCGACCCAATAGGTCGCCAGACCGGACACACACCAAATCCTCAACACTCTCCCCTGCAATTGGGGGCGTAGATCCGCCGTGGCATCGCCAATCAGCGCGAAAGCCGTGTTTATCCGATGTGAATAAAGGTCGCCTTCGTTGGTGAGCTTCACGCCACGCGGCCCAGTGTCCACAAGCTTCACTCCAAGCCAAGCCTCCAGGTTGGCGACGTGTCTGCTCACAACGGTATGGTTTATCCCCAAATCGATAGCTGCCGCACGCATGGTACCAAGACGTGACACCGCGTCGAATGCCCGAAGCATATTTAGAGGAGGAATGCGGGCGGCAGAGTTCATGCGCTGCAAGTTCGGGTCGGCCCGAGTCTCGGGCCGCTGGTTCCGCTTCATATGCCTACCTTCCTCTCCCGGATTTCGGAAAGAGCGCGGCTGTGCCGGCGCCTCTTCTGGTGGTGCTTATAACGCACCACTGGGTATTCAAAAAGCCTGATATTTCGCGCCGATCGGCCTTGTTATCGTGCTCTTCGCGCTAGGAGAGATCCTACCCGTCCAAAGGCTGCGTCGTATTCGACTGACGTGGTGACAGAACGTGAAAATGAGTAGCAGAACCTGAGGCGGATACTTTGGCGAACGGCATTTTTATCAACAACAACTGGGAGCAACCGCACGCTGGCGGAGTGCTCGATGTGGTCGCGCCCTCTGATGGCAGTTCCTTTGGAACTATAGCTGCCGGCGATGCAATCGACGTTGATAAAGCAGTCAGAGCGGCACGCGCCGCCTACGAAACAGGCTCGTGGGGGCGCATGCCCGCTTACGAGCGGGGCCGGCTGCTGTTGAGACTAAGCCAAAGCATTCTCGACAACCTTGAGGACCTCACCGCGCTGGAAGCTCGCGACACTGGTAAGCCGCTAAGACAGGCGCGTGCCGACATCGAAGTGTGCGCCAGGTATTTTGAGTTTTACGGTGGCGCTGCCGATAAATTCAATGGAGATACCATTCCATTTTTGAAGGGCTTCTTCGCAGCGACCGAGCGTGGCCCGCACGGCGTGACAGGGCATATCATTCCCTGGAACTATCCAGCCCAGATGTTTGCCCGGACGATGGCGCCTTCCTTGGCAATGGGCAATGCAACGGTTATCAAGCCAGCCGAGGACGCATGTCAAACGCCGCTGGCCCTTGTTGAGCTGGCTGCTGCCGCGGGTTTCCCCGCAGGCGCTGTCAATCTCGTCTCCGGACTTGGCACTACGGCTGGCGCCGCGCTTGTCTCTCATCCGGGCATTGACTTTCTGTCCTTCACAGGCAGTCCCCAGGTCGGACAACTAGTCCAGATCGAGGCGGCAAAGAACCATATAACGTGCACACTTGAGCTGGGCGGCAAGTCGCCTCAGATCGTGTTTGCGGATGTCGACCTTGATGCCGCCCTGCCCACGTTGGTCGCAGCGATCGTCCAGAACGCCGGGCAGACCTGTTCGGCAGGATCTCGCCTTCTCGTGCAAAGGGCGGCCTACGACAAGATCGTGTGCGCGGTCGCAGACAGGTTCTCGGCATTGCGAGCCGGGACGCCTGAAATGAACCTGGATCTCGGCCCGCTCATAAGCGCCAAACAACTCGCACGGGTCCGCGATTTTTGTGATGCGGCTGCAGCACAGAGCGTGCCCCTCATAGCCAGCGGCGAGATCGCCGAGGGCGTTCCCGCCGATGGCTTCTTCTTCACGCCGAAACTTTACGGCCCCGTACCGCATGCCAATCGACTTGCCCAAGATGAAATCTTTGGCCCCGTCCTTTCGGTGTTGCCGTTCGAAGATGAGGCCGAAGCATTGGCCTTAGCAAATGGCACGGACTTCGGCCTTGTCGCCGGCGTCTGGACCAGCGACGCAAAACGATCGATGCGCGTGGCGCGCGCGGTCAGAGCCGGTCAAGTTTTTGTCAATGCTTACGGTGCCGGCGGCGGCGTCGAGCTACCGTTCGGAGGCAGGCGGAAATCGGGTCACGGTCGTGAGAAGGGCTTCGCCGCGTTGTACGACTTCTCTGTCGAGAAGACGATCGTGGTGAAGCACGACTGATCCCATTTGCTCGGCCAATTTGAAATGGAGAAAGAGACCCATGCCTCAAACAAGAACTCGGTCTGAACGTTTCGAACGGGGCCTGAAGACGCGCCGGGAGGTGCTCGGATCGGAATATGTCGACAAATCTCTCGCCCAAGCTGACGATTTCAGCTGGGCAATGCAGGAACTCACCACGGAGTGGTGCTGGGACGGAACCTGGAATCGGCCGGGCCTCGATCGTCGATCGCGATCGATCCTAAATCTGGGCATGATTGCCGCGCTAGGCAAAGCGAACGAATTCAAGATCCACGTTCGAGGCGCGCTGAATAATGGCGTCACCAAGGATGAACTGAAGGAAATATTCATCCAGATTGGCACGTATTGCGGCGTTCCGGCAGCGCTGGAATCCTTCCGCCTAGCCAAAGAGGTCTTCAAGGAGATGAACCTTGACTGAACCTGGCGCATCCAACCGCACTGTCGCCTTCATTGGCCTTGGCAATATGGGATTGCCCATGGCCAGGCGCCTACTAGATGCGGGCTTCGCTGTTCGAGGGTCGGACGTGAGTGCTGCGGCGCGTGCGGAATTTCAAGCTTTCGGCGGACGGGCTTTCGATAGTGCCCAAGCTGCGGTCGGCGACAGCGGCGAGATCGTGCTGATGTTGCCCAACAGCGCGATAGTGCGCGACGTAGTCCTGGGAGCCAATGGCATCGCGCGCGTTCTGAGGGCCGGAACACTCCTTATTGACATGAGTTCCTCCGTCCCGGTCGAAACCAGGAAACTTGCACAAGAGCTGGAGGGCAGGCAGATCCTCCTGATTGACGCGCCCGTCTCTGGCGGCGTCAAGCGAGCCATGAACGGGACGCTCGCAATCATGGCCGGCGGAGACGAAGGTCACATCGCGCGCGCACGTCCTCTTCTGGCGGCGATGGGCGCCAACATCGTGCCTACGGGTTCGGTCGGTTCCGCTCACGCCGTCAAAGCGTTGAACAACTATGTCTCGGCTGCAGGGCTTGCTGCCGCATGCGAGGCAACAGTTGTAGCGCGAGCCTTCGGCATCGATCCTAACGTCTTTATCGATGCGCTCAACGTTTCGACGGGCCGTAACAACGCCACAGAAAACAAGATGAAGCCCTTCGTGCTGTCACGCACATTTGCTTCCGGTTTCTCAATGTCGCTGATGGCGAAAGACATCGGGATTGCCGATCAGTTGGCCGACCACTGTGGCTTGCATGCCCAAGGCATCCATATCGCAGCGGAACTGTGGGCCGCAGCCTCTGCTGAACTTGGCACGAGCGCGGACCATACAGAAATCGAGCGTGTGCTAGCTCGCCCTCGAGGCACAAACAACAAATCCACCTCCGCAGATTCAGAACGCCGGGCGGCTCCAGGAAATAGGTAGTCAAAATGGACGAAGTTACACCACACGACAATTCTGCTCTGCCGAATTCGCTGCACGGCAAGGACATCGCCTTCACGCTTCATCCTTACGCCGATGCTCGTCTGCATGAACAGATCGGTCCGTTGATAATTGAGGGCGGCGAAGGCATTCACGTCGTCGATGACAACGGGAACCGCTACATCGAGGGTATGGGCGGTCTGTGGAGCGTCGCGCTGGGCTTCAAGGAGCAGCGGCTCATTAACGCGGCGGTCAAGCAACTCAATACGCTGCCTTACTATCACAGCTTCCTGCATCGAACCCATCCGGCGACAATCGAGTATGCCGAGCGCCTCGTTCGGATCGCCCCTGAGAGTCTGACGAAGGTTTTCTTCGCCAATTCCGGGTCAGAAGCAAACGACACAGCCATCAAGATTATCCGCTACTACAACAACGCCCTTGGCCGCCGGACAAAGAAGAAGATCATCTCTCGCCTGCGAGCCTACCACGGTATCACGATGGGCGCTGCCAGCCTGACTGGCCTACCCCTCAACCATGAAGACTTCGATCTGCCCCTGCCCGGCTTCCTGCATACGGCGCCCGCGCATCACTATCGATACGCGGAACCGGGCGAGAGCGAAGAGGACTATGCCACCCGTTTGGCAAACGACTTGGAGGAGTTGATCCTTAAGGAAGGTCCCGAAACTGTGGCAGCCTTTGTTGGTGAGCCCGTCATGGGCGCCGGTGGCGTCATGGTTCCTCCACGCACTTACTGGGAAAAGATCCAAGCAGCATGTCGGCGCCACGATGTTCTGGTCGTCGTCGACGAAGTCATCTGCGGCTTCGGACGAACCGGCAAGATGTTCGGCTGCGAAACGTTCGGGATTCAGCCGGATATCATGCTGCTCTCAAAACAGATTACATCAAGCTATCAACCACTTTCGGCGGTGCTGATTTCAGATGCAATCTATCAAGCTGTAGCGGACAATTCCCATCGCTTGGGTACATTCGGCCATGGATTCACCACCGGTGGCCACCCGGTCGCCATGGCGGTCGCGCTTGAAAGCCTGAAGATCTACGAAGAGCGCCAGATCGTATCGCATGTGGCTGAAGTTGCGGAGATTTTCCGCGCTAGGCTCGATGGCCTGCGGGACCATCCATTGGTCGGGCATACTCGGAACTCAGGCCTCGTCGGCGCAGTCGAATTCGTGGCCGACAAGCAAACGAAGGCAGCCTTTACGCCGGCGGGCGCATTCGGGCGACGAGTCGGACAAATGGCACAGGCCCACGGTCTGATTATCCGGCCAATCGGCGACATCGTCGCTTTTGCGCCTCCGCTGATTATCTCCGAGAAGCAAATCCACGAAATGATGGATCGGTTCTCCCTGGCGGTCGATGAGGCCTACCGGTGGTACCCCGACGATGGTCGGTCCGGATCGTGATGGGGGAAAGATCGTTGTTACCGAATCGTGCTCAGGTCGTAATCATCGGCGGCGGATCCATCGGGACGTCAATAGCATATCATTTGACAAAGTTAGGCTGGCGCGACGTCGTCCTGATCGAGCGTGGCCAGTTGACATCAGGCACTACCTGGCATGCAGCGGGATTGGTCACGCAGATCCGGGCAAGCCACGCTATGACGGACATCTGCCGCTACGGCGTCGAGTTGTTCCCGAAGCTGGAAGCCGAGACGGGTCTTCAGACGGGATTCAAGCGACGCGGCTATCTGGTGATCGCCAGAAACGAGGATCGCCTGCATGAATTGCGCCGGCAAGTTTCACTCGCCAAGGTATTCGACATCGAAGCCCGGGAGGTCAGTCCAGCCGAGGCCGCGAAAATCCATCCGCTCGTCAACCAATCGACCATCGTCGGCGCCATATCGATCCCCGGCGACGGTCAGATCAATCCCGTCGATCTGACAAACGCCTTCGCCAAAGGTGCGCGGCTGGGCGGCGCAAAGATACTCGAAGGGGTGACGGTAACTGGCTTCGAGAAATGCGGCGGACGCGTCAAGGCAGTGGTGACGGACCAAGGCACGATTGAGTGCGAGAAGGTGGTTTTGGCGTGCGGGTTGTGGACCCGCGATCTTGCCGCGAAGCTTAGCATCAAGGTTCCGCTCTATGCCACCGAGCATATGTACATCTTGACCGAGGAACATCGCGATATCACTCCGAACCTTCCTGTGATCCGCGACCCTGACGGCTACTGCTACATCAAGGAAGATACCGGCAAGCTCATGGTGGGTTCCTTTGAGCCGAACGCCAAACCCCTGCCAATATCGTCTCTGCCCGAAAACCAACAATTCATCCAGCTTCCGGAAGACTGGGACCAATTCGAGTTTCCGATGTCGAAGGCGATCGAGGCCGTCCCGTTGATCGGGAATCTTGGCATCCGCCACTTCATGAACGGGCCGGAAAGCTTCACTCCCGACAATCGCTTCATCATAGGCGAAGCCCCAACCCTTCCTGATGTCTTCGTGGCCGCCGGCATGAATTCGCAAGGCATTCTCGCGTCCGCCGGGATTGGCCGGGCGATGGCGGCCTGGATCGTTGAGGGACAGGCAACGACAGATCTTTCCGAAATCGATATTGCCCGCTTCGCGGGGTACGAGACGAACCAGCGTTTCCTGCGCGAAAGAATCCGGGAAATCCCCGGATACATGTACGACATGCACTGGCCGCACAAGCAGTTCGAAACCGCGCGCCAGGTGCGGACGACGCCTCTCTACGACAAGCTCAAAGCCAGGCGAGCCTGCTTCGGCACTTCTGCTGGAATGGAAAGGGCCAATTGGTATGCGCCGGACGGTGTCGAACCGGCGTACAAATACTCATACGGCCGCCAGAACTGGTTCGACTTTGTTGCTGAGGAACACAGAGCCGCTCGCGAAGGGGTCGCGCTGTTTGACCTTTCGTCGTTTGGTAAGACCCTGATTCAGGGACGAGATGCTTGCGCCTCGCTGCAACGACTGACAGGCACGGATCTCGACCGGCCAGTCGGGTCAATCATCTATTGTCAACTGCTCAATCGACGCGGCGGCATTGAGTCCGACCTAACGTTTACCCGGCTCGATGAGGACAGATTTCTGATGCTGACAAGCGCAGCTCAGCAGCAGAAGGATCTGTCATGGATCACGCAGCACTCGGATAGAAGCTCACACCTCACATTCACGGATGTGAGCGCTGGCTTCGGCACCATTTGCCTAAGCGGGCCACTATCGCGGCAGCTTCTGCAGGCGGTCTCCGACGACGACTTTTCCAACGAAGCCTTCCCCTTTGGCACAGCGCGCGAAATCTCGATCGGATTTTCGAAGACCCTGGCACTGAGGATCTCGTTCACGGGCGAACTTGGTTGGGAGCTCTATCCAACGACCGATATGCTAGGACCAATCTTCGACACGCTCATGCAAGCGGGCGAGCCGATGGGGTTGAGGCTTGCGGGCTATCACGCCCTCGATTCCTTGAGGCTCGAGAAAGGCTTCGTCCACTGGGGGCATGATGTCTCGCCTGCCGAGAACCCTGTCGAGGCCGGGCTGGGCTTCACTATCTCGAAGTCTAAGACTGACTACATCGGCTTCGATGCGATCGCAAAAGCGCGGTCTGAGCCACCGCGACAGCGACGCGCCAGCTTCCGGCTCGATGACACTCAGCCCACCCTTTTGCACAACGAACCCATTTACCGGAATGGCGAGCTGGTGGGCCGCATCACCTCTGGCGGATTTGGTTACACAATTGGTCGACCAGTCGGAATGGGTTACGTCTCGATACCGCAAGGACAGAAGTGGCAGGAGCACCTTAAGCAAGGCGAGTATGCCATCGAAATAGCTGGCGTACGCTTTCCCGCTCAACTCTCAATTGATCCGCTTCACGACCCCCAGGCAAAGCGTCAAAAGGCATGACTACGGGCTTGATAGCGGGGTCTCTGGCTTGCCTCGGCGCCAGGCACGATGCCGGGCAAACAAGGTATGTCGGTCATCATGTTTGGCTGGTCGCAAGTCGAGCTGACTCTTGTAGTTCTGGCGAGCGCGATGGTGGGGCATGACGCCTGTGAGAGCTAGCGAGAGCCACGTCACCTTCAAGAATGTGTCAAAAACATATGACGCCCAAACTTACGTAGTCGACAATCTCAACCTTGCTATACACCACGGTGAATTTCTGACGCTGCTTGGCCCGTCAGGCTCAGGGAAGACGACTTCCCTGATGATGCTGGCTGGATTCGAACAACCAAGCAGTGGTGAGATCTTCCTTGGGGACAGTGAGATCTCGAAACTGCCACCGCAGAAGCGCGGTATTGGAATGGTGTTCCAGAGCTATGCGCTCTTTCCCCATATGACCGTGAACGAGAACTTGGCCTTTCCTTTGCAAGCCAGAGGGATGGACAAGTCCAAGATCGAGGACAAGGTATCCGCTGCGCTCGACATGGTCAGGCTGACCACGATCGGTTCGCGTAAGCCGCAACAGCTTTCGGGTGGGCAGCAGCAGCGCATTGCGTTGGCTCGCGCCCTGATCGCTGAACCGCGGCTAGTCTTGATGGATGAGCCACTTGGCGCGTTGGACAAGCAATTGCGCGACCATATGCAGCTTGAGATACGTGGGCTGCACGAACGTCTTGGGGTGACCGTCGTCTATGTGACGCACGACCAGGGCGAGGCGATGACGATGTCCGACCGCGTCGCCGTATTTCACGCGGGCAAGATCCAGCAGTTGGCGCCACCCCGCGACATCTACGAACGCCCGGCCAACGCCTTTGTCGCTTCCTTCATCGGTGAGAGTAACCGGCTACCCGGGCGGGTTGTCGAGCTCAATGGCGATCACTGCAGGGTGACCCTTCTCGACGGCACTGTCGTGGGCGGTCGCTCAGCGGACGTAAATGAAGTCGGACAGTCAGCGGTCTTGTCGATCCGCCCTGAGCGCATCCTCCTCGGAGCGAGTTCGGCCAATTGCGATGCGCAGCTCACTGCGACATGCGGCGGAACAATTTTTCATGGCGACCACATGCGCGTCCGATTGGTTCACGATGTGCTTGGAGAGATCACGGCCAAGGTGCCGAGTTCCGGTTTGAATTCTGTTCCAGAGATCGGGATGGATGTGAGGTTTGGTTGGAGGAAGCATGATGTCACCATTCTAAGGAATAATACGCAGTAACAACTGATAAGAACATGTAAAGGGAACAACTATGAACTACAGAACACTCTCAAAGCTGATGCTGGCTAGCTCTTTTTCGGTCTGTTCGTTCGCCTCTATGGCAGACGACCTCACCGTGGTCGACTACGGCGGAGCGTTCCAAGACGCTCAAAGAAAGGTATTCTACGAACCGTTCAAGGCTGATTCAAAGATCAACTTGAAAGTTGAAAGCTGGGATGGCGGGCTCGGTGTGATACGCTCCCGCGCCGCTTCGGCAGATCCGGGTTGGGATCTCGTCGATGTGGAAACCGCCGACATCGTATTGGGATGCGAAGAGGGATTGTTCGAGGAACTGGACTATTCGAAAATCGCTCCGAAGGATTCGTTCATCCCCGGCGCAACGAAGGACTGTGGCGTTGCGGTGATCGTCTATAATGAGGGGATCGCCTACGACAAGGACAAGCTTAAAGACTCTCCGACTGGGTGGGCCGACTTCTTTGACCTGAAGAAGTTCCCCGGGAAGCGCGCGCTGAGGATGACGCCTATCGTTTCATTGCCCGGCGCGTTGATCGCGGATGGCGTAAAGCCTGAAGACGTCTACAAGGTCCTAGCAACCGAGGATGGTGTGGATCGGGCTTTCAAGAAACTCGACACCATCAAGAAGGATCTCATCTTCTGGAAGGCCGGCGCGCAACCGCCGCAGTTGCTTGCCTCCGGTGAGGTTGTAATGACCACCTCCTACAATGGCCGCGTCGATGCCGCGAACCGAAACGACAAGCGCAACTTCGGCTTCGTTTGGAATGGCAGCATGCAGACTTTCGACTATTGGGCAATTATGAAGGGATCGCCACGCAAGGACGCTGCCTACAAGTTCCTGCAGTTCTACAATCGGCCAGAAGTGCAAGCGAAGTTCCCGGACGAGATTGCTTATGGCGTTCCCCGCAAGGAAGCCAGCAGCCTCATCGATCCGAAGCGTCTCGCCGACATACCGTCTTCGCCCGATCACGTATCGGTTTCCGTGCCACCGAACGATCAGTTCTGGCCGGACCACATCGATAAGCTCACTGAACGGCTGCAGGCCTGGGCCGCCCAGTAATCTGTTGCCTAGTATCTCTCGGCTTTCTTTGGCGGACCCCCGATGGCTAACACCTCAATTAGACAGGGCAAGAAAGTGCGAGACCGAATGCCAAGCCGACGGAAATGGGGGGCGGTCGTCTTGATCGCCCCGCTCGCTCTCTTCCTGCTGTTGGTCTACGCAGTTCCGCTCTATGATATTCTCTCGCGGGGCGTAATGGATAACGAGCTATCCACGACTTGGCCGCGTGTCTCAGGTGCTCTCCAGGGCTGGAAGGGCCAGGTCCCAGGCGAAGACGTATTCGCAGCGCTGGCCGAGGACATGAAAGCATCCCAGAAGCAGCGCGTAACCGCTATTGCGGCACGTCGGTTGAACTACGCACAGCCTGGCGGACGCACGCTGGTCATGTCTACGGCTCGCCAGATCGCCGGCATGGACACACCTCCGTCGTCCGGTTGGAAGGCGGCCTTTATCCAGATCAACCCGTCGTGGAACGACCGAGAAATCTGGCACGATTTATACCAGGCAAGCGGTCCGGCATCGTCGTTTTTCTTGCTGGCAGCCTTCGATCGAAGACTGAATGCCGACGGCGGGATCAGTCTCGTCCCTGCCGACAACCGCATCTATGTCGACATTTTGCTGCGCACCTTCTCCATAGCGCTGAGCGTAACGTTGATCTGTCTCGTCATGGCGTTTCCACTGGCCTATCTGATTGCCAACGGCCCTCCTAGGCTTGCGCGCCTGGCTTTCCTGTTGGTTCTCCTGCCGCTTTGGACTTCGGTGCTGGTACGCACTGCTGCATGGTTCGTCCTGCTTCAAGACGAAGGCCTCATCAATCAGGCGCTCAGATACGTCGGCATCGCGTCGGAGCCGGTGCCTCTGATCTTCAATCGCTTCGGCTTGATCGTGGCAATGGTCCACGTGTCGCTGCCCTATATGGTTTTGCCCATTTATGCTGCCATGAAAGCCATCAAGCCTGACTACCTGCGGGCCGCCCTGTCACTCGGCGCCAATCCTATGTATGCCTTCATCCGTGTTTACATGCCCTTGGCAATCCCTGGCTTGGCTGCGGGATCAATTTTGGTCTTCATCATGGCTCTCGGTTACTACATCACTCCCGCCCTTATCGGCGGGGCCAGCGACCAGATGATCTCCTATTTCATCGCATACTACACGACTGACTCTGTAAACTGGGGATTTGCCGGCGCCCTTTCGATCGTCCTCTTGGTCGCGACAAGCGTCCTCTACGTCGTCTATTCAAAGCTCTCGTCAGGCAAGGGAGCGACCATTGCTTAACGTCATACCTAGACCGCGGGACAGCGTCGCATCTTGGCGAATGGCCATGTACATCACGTCGACCCTCGTCTTGATTTTCATGGTTGCGCCGATCCTCGCGATCATGCCTCTGTCATTGAATGATAGTCAGTTTCTCACCTATCCAATTCGAGCCTTCACGGGGCGATGGTATGAGGAACTGTTCACCTCGCCCCGCTGGTCGCTTGCGATTTGGAACAGCTTTCTTATTGGCATCTCGGCCGCAGTCATAGCAGTGGTCCTTGGGACGCTTGCTGCGATCGGCCTTGCCCTGTCAGACTTCAAAGGCAAGCGGGCTCTCAGTACGTTGCTCATCAGCCCGATGATCGTACCCGTGATCGTGTTCGGCGTAGGACTTGCTCTCTTCCTTGGACCGCTCGGGCTTGTCCGTAATTATGGCTCCATCATCGCTGCGCACGCTGCACTAGGGACACCATTCGTCCTTATTACCGTTGCCGCTTCAATGAGCACATTCGACCGCACTCTCCTAAGGGCAGCTGCTAGTCTCGGAGCCTCCCCCGTCTACGCGTTCTACCGGGTAACCATGCCGATTATTACGCCGGGCCTAGTATCCGGGTTTGTCTTCGCATTCGCGACGTCATTCGACGAGGTAATCATCATCATTCTGATAGGCGGACCGGAGCACCGCACCCTTCCTCGCGAAATGTTTTCTTCATTGAGGGAAAATATTTCTCCGACTATCGCGGCAGCGGCCACCATCATGACCATCGTGGCTATCCTGATCGTCGGAGCGATAGAGGTACTCAAAGCCGAGCGAAAATAGGCTTGAGCCAGCTTGATTGCGTTCAGGATGTTCGAAAGACATCTGCCTTTGAGTGCCGCCGCCGGGGCGCTGTTCGGCACTATGAGGAAGGCACTGCCTGGCCGGAAGGCCGTGGCGAGCGTGAGTGCACTGCATGTGATGACGGAGCGTGATATGCTAGGCCTGAAGCCGGTATGCCAGGGGTTTGCCTTTCACCTTCTACCCGCGTTTTCCCTTCAGGCTTACTCTTCAGCGGTAGAGGTCTTAAGGCTGGCTAATGAGGTCATTGGATATGACGTCTACAGATGGCAAGTCATATCCGATGACGGGCAGCCGGTAGTTTCGAATTGTGGGCTGTCCGTCTGCGTCGATGCAGAACTGGCATTCGAACGGGAGAGATCCCGAGGATCAAATTCCTTATCCGTTGTTGTCGTGGGCGGCGGTCGTGTTGCCCCCAGTCGAAATAGGCAACTTGAAGCATGGCTGAGAGAGTGTCGCAGCCGCCGCGCTTGCCTCGTTGGGGTCGGTAACGGGACGGTCGTTTTCGCGCATGCCGGCCTCGCAGATGGCCGGCGATGTGCCGTTCACTGGGAGCAATATCCTATGTTCCTAGAGCAATTCCCGGGCGTAGTGGCTAACCAGACAGCGTTCGAGCAAGACGGGGAACTATACACCTGCCCCGGTGGGGATACGCCCTTCGATCTATTTCTGTCCTTGGTTGAGCGTGATCACGGGGCGGTCGTTGTCACTCGAATTCGCGAGAAGGCAATCTCCTGTCGGATTCGCTCAGCCGGCGAGCGTCAACGGTTGCCCCGTCATTCTGATTTACGCCTGAACCACAAAGCGGTGATGGGGGTGATCGATCAGATGGAGCTAAACATCAGCGACCCCCTGCCGGTAGAGAAACTCGCAGCATCGGTTGGGTTATCGCGTCGACAAATAGAGCGTCTATTTCAGCGGGAGCTCGAATGCTCGCCAGGACGCTACTTCTTGGAGCTTCGCCTAGAACGTGCACACTTGCTGCTCATGAGCACACGAATGCCGGTCGTGGAAATTGCCATGGCTTGTGGCTTTGTCTCTGCCTCGCACTTCTCGAAAGTCTATCGGGAAATACATGGGTGCGCTCCGCATGAATCACGATTGCCAGTCCAGCGAAATAGGAACGGCCGGTCAGCCGAACCGACGTCGCCACGGGCTTCTATTCAGTTTTGAATTCGTTGGTGTGGCGTGCTATGGCGGCGTTCGCCGGCGGGAGCTACGAGCATGCGCCGTGCGAGCGACCGCATCCAGATTGGAGCTGGTGGCGAACTCGGCATTGTCTGCCAGACACTCTCTTGTGCGACCGGTAGCGATGTCCAGGATGCGAGCCTTCGGTGAACTGGTCCATACGAGGTAGAGATGACGTCCTTCGGCCATCAGCGCACGCCAGCTGCGTGTTTCAGTAAGTCCCGGACACCGGTTTCAGTAAGTCGCGGACAGC
>NZ_LPVS01000004.1:0-27046 GCF_014843905.1 Mesorhizobium silamurunense
GAAGAAGCGCAGCGCCGAGACCGAACCGTTGATGCCCGGCGGCCGCATGCCAGCCTGGGTCTGGTGCAGCTGGAAACGCCGCAGGTCCTCAGCCGTCGCGGTATCAGGCGAGCGCCCGATGAAGGCTGCAAACGCCTTGACGCAACGGATATAGTCACGGCGCGTATCCTCGGTGAAGCCGCGCATGCACATGTCTTCGATCATGCGCTCGCGAAGCGCGCTGCCGGATGGATGCGAAGGGACGGTCATCGGATGCTCCTCTCAAGCAGAAGGGACCCGATCCGGACAATTGTAATGGGCACTGCGAAGGTCAGCTTCGGTGAAAAAGGCGACACCGGATCGCGACGGACCGTCGCTTTCACTCGAGCCCGATCCACACAAAGCCATCCTGCTTTCGGCAGGGATAAACGATCAGCTTTGCGCGGTTTTTCGAAATGTCACCCGCGAATTCATAGCCCGGCGCAGTACCATCCTGCTGCAACTTGGCCCACTCCCTGATTTCGCCAGTAAGCAGGTCGAAACAACTCTGATGCCAGCGGCAGACCAAGCCAAGATCTGCGGTGATCGTGCTCTCCGTGTGTGGGAGCTTCAGCACTTCGACGTGAGCGGAACTTCGGCGTTCGTAGAGCGGCAGATGAAGATGCGGGCAGGCATTGTTGAAGGCGCAATAGCTGTCGGATCCGCGAACGACGACGATATCGTAGTTCTCAAAATCGAGAATCCGGCGTTCGTAAGGCTGAAGCTCGTCTTCGGCAAAAGCGCGAATCCACCTCTTACCGCCGTAACGAATGGTTTCGCGAGGCCGTTTGGCATTCAGCTCGGCGTCAATTTCGGGCTTCAGCCTGACGATTTCGAACAGGCTCGTGCGCTCGACGGTACCGCGAAGGCGTACTCTGACGAAGTCGGCGATTTCCACCTTGTCGGCGATCTGGTCACGGAGGGCCTCGGATATCAACAGTCGCGTACCGGCATCCTTGTTGGCCGCCTCGACTCGGCTGGCCAGATTCACCACGTCGCCGATTGCCGTGAGACGTTCGTGTCCGGCAAAACCCAATGTGCCGATGACGGCTTCGCCATAGTTGAGGCCGATCCGAATATCGAAATCGATGCCATACATCGAGGCAAAGAACGGCTTCAGACGATCGACTGTGGCGAGGGTCTGAAGCGCGGCGTTCACGGCGCGGAGCGGAGCGTCGGGTTGGCCTTCGATACCGAATATTGCCATGAGTCCATCGCCGATGAGTTTGTCGATGAAACCACCATTCTGCTCGATGATGTCGCCGACCTGGGCGAAGTAGCGATTGAGCAGATACATCACGTCGTAGGGCGAAAGCTGCTCAGACAGCGCCGTGAAATCGACAATGTCGCTGAAGAAGACCGCAACATGCTTTGCTTCGCCGCAACGCGTCGCGGCAGAACCGCCAATCTGGCTGGTGATCATCATGTCGATTTCGTCCAGCACCAGGCGTCGGACGCGAAGCTCACCTTCCGGCCTGAGCTGACAGGCCAGCCGAACCTCATCCGCCAATCTCAACCGGTCCGCCATCGAAGTCTCATCAGAATTCCGGTCCGGGCAGGTCTTCAGGCCATCGAGCACCCAGACGCGGCATGTCGAGCATTTAGCCCGGCCGCCGCAGGCATGTGCGAACGGCACACCCGATCTGAGAGCCGCCTCGAGCAAGGTCTCATCGTCGGCCACGTCAAAATCGATCTGATCAGGTAGAGCGGTTACTTTGGTCATAATTCCGGAACAGGGGTCTGCGGGCGTTGGCCAGCTTGCCAGTGTAGCACCAATCGGCTCAGGCAATCGAATCATGCAATATTCGGGCGCCGACAAGCCGGGTGGTTTCGTTGCGAAGACCATGAGCCTAGCGCACTCTCTGTTGGCTGGCAGGAGGCGATGGAAGAATACTACGTGGTAGTGTGATCCGCGTCCGATTCTCTGAATGACCGCGGTCCGACGACATTCTCGGCTAAGTCTAGCCCCCCATCGCTCTTGCGGGGAACGACCGCTCTGCATCGGCAGTGATCGTCCGCTCGGCGGAATACGAATGTCTATGGAGGGTTACCGATGCCGGCCCTCTCCGTACTGGCCGAAGTCACTCCGCATTCGCGCCCTGTAACTGGCCGCCGCCTATCTTAATCAGATCCGCTTGCGCAAAGCGGCCTCACGCGAGGGAATAAACGATGGGCGCTTGCAGGATGCGGACGCGGTCAGCGCAAAGACGTGATGTCTGTCCGCAGCGGGGCGCAAAGCGGTCCGACAGCCTTGGGGCCGGAAGCGGAATGGCGAATGGCGGCTTTCCGGCTTCAGACGTTCAACCTGCCGGGTCGGGGTCGTGAGCCCAAACGGTCATTTGTGGGTGGCGACCCATTTCTAGTGGGTTTGATCTGGAGCAAGTCGCTTCATACCCGCGCGCGCTACCTTTTCGTCTGAGTTTGCCTCAGTGGAGGAGTCCAATCTGGACGGAGCCTGCCATGAAGTCTCTGCGCGTCGTTGTTCGCCACTATGGCGGACCGGAAGTTCTGGAGATCGTGGAGGAAGACGCGCCCCATCCGGCGTCAGGTGAGCTGCGGGTGCGAATAATCGCCGCCGGCGTCTCCTTCGCAGAGCTTTTGATGCGGGAGGGAATTCATCCGGAAAAGACGACCCTGCCATTCACGCCAGGATGGGACATTGTAGGCCTCGTGGACGAGGCCGGAGAGGGCGCGTCCCATGCGATGGTTGGTAAAATGGTTGCGGCGCTGCCCATTCACGGTGGCTACGCCCAGTTCATCTGTCTGCCGGAAGATGAACTCACTCCGGTTCCAACTGGTGTTGATCCCGCCGAGGCAGTTAGCCTCGTGCTGAACTACGTTACGGCCTATCAGATGATGCATCGCCTTGGGCATGCCTCAGCGGGACAACGGGTCCTTGTGCATGGCGCGGCCGGCGGAGTGGGCACGGCTCTCCTGCAACTTGGCCGCCTGGCAGGTCTGGAGATGTATGGAACTGCATCTCTTGCAGCTCATCAGATCGTATCCGATCTTGGGGCCACGCCGATCGACTACGAGCGCGCCGACTTCGTCAAAGAGATCCATCGCCTGACAAACGACGGCGTGGATGTCGTCTTCGACGGGGTCGGCGAAGCCAATGTCTGGCGTTCGTTTCGGACTCTGAGGCCTGGTGGCTGCGTCATAGCCTATGGCTTCACTTCATTTCTGCAGAAGGGCCAACTGGCAGGCGGCTTGCGCTATCGTCTACGGGGAATATTGCGACCTGCGTGGTACGCGGTCCGCGCGTTTATTTCACCAGGCCGACGACGCATACTCCCCTACAGCATACAATATCTGAAACGGTGGAAGCCCGCTTGGTTCCGCGAGGATCTTGGCGCCTTGCTCGAGCTGCTTCGCGACGGGAAGGTCAAGCCGATGGTGGCCATGCGGATGCCTTTGACCGAGGCTCGTCGCGCCCAGGAGCTGCTCGGTCAGGGAGGCGTCAAAGGCAAGCTCGTGCTAATCTGCAATTCGCTGGCCTCCTGGCAAGGGTTCCCGTGCTAGAGCAGAGCCTTTGAAACGTGAAAGACCGCCTCCCACGTTGGCCTTGATCGTTTCAACGACTGCTTCCAGGCGCAAAGCCGCAGTTCCGTATGTTGATTGCTCATTTCTCCAGCTCAAGTCCCGCCGCCGAGTTATGGGCAAACCTCCGCAGCGTTGACTGACAGCTGCTCGGCGAATGGTAGGCATCATGCCTTACAACCGCCGCGCAGCCTTTTCGGCCTGGTCATTCAGCCTCTCAAGCTGTGATCGGCAGATCTTTTCGATACGATCGATCAAGTCCGCAACGCGCTCGGAAAGCCAGCTGAGGGCCTCCTGGGTGATCTCGAAGTGCCGCGAATAGCGCGCCTTCACATAGGCCTCGTTGATTATGTTAAACCAGGCCACGAACCGCTGCTGGTCGCGAGGCCAGACTTCTGCCAGTTGCTGAGCCTGATCCTCGGCGAGGCCGCGAAGAAATTTGATGTTGTGAGAGGCCGGGCTGTAGTTCGTCAAAACGAGTAGCAACGCTCCATATGCTTGCTCGATGGATTGATGGAGTAGAAAGGCCGCCTCCTTGAAATCTCTCTCTCGTTGATAGAATACAGCACCTTTTGCAAATTTCTTGGCGTGGGGCAACCGGTCCTCGAAATAGTCCGAGGCCAGTCGAATGGCATCGGCTGGTCTTGTCGGAATCGGATTTGCTAGTGGCTCATCATCGAGCTCGTAGAGCACAATACCGTCGCGGCGAATGTCGACGAAAAAATACTGGCCCTCCTTGAGCGCTGTGTTCACCTCCCGGCGCGAGTGAACTATAAAGCTGACCGGGGTGTTCACCTCGCGCATCAGGCGATCTGCCGCCGTCCGCCAATAGGCTGAGAAATCCGTCAGTTTGCGGTTGTTGACCACAACCAGCAGATCGAAATCTGATCGATATCCCTTCCTGGTATGCGGCTCGTCGACCCAGCCGCCGCGGGCGTAAGATCCGAAAAGAATGACCTTGAGAATTCGCCCGCGCTTCTTGAAATCCGCTGTTGCGCCCTTCAGCGCGTCCTCGAATTCTTCGATCAGCACTTCCACGGCCCGCGCGAGCTCGCGCTGCTTCAGCGGCGGCAGATGGTCGATGCTGGATTTCATAAGCAAGGGTCGGTCGTCCATCCGGCATGCATAACCGAGACAAAGCCTCGAATCCACAGACTGCCGCATTCGGCGGGGCCAATCAACATATTTGTTGCAACAAAAAGTAGCAAACCTTCTGGACACATCCAGCAAAAAGTGTGAAGATTTTGCGCATAACACGACGATGAGGGAGGTTTTTGCGCAACGTGCCCGAGTCCTAGCCATATTTTTGACGCAACAAATGGCGGATTAAGCATGACCATTCAGTCGGGAGCGGCATCCTGCATGAAGCCTTCGGTCCTTTTCTGGTCGCAGAGTCCCGACCTGTATCTTCTGTTCAGTCACATCCTCGCCACCGAGGGCTTCAAGTCTGTGCTGGCAAGTGATGAGAATCTGGAGGAGCTGGCGGCGCAGCCATCGGTGGCGGCGATCCTTCTCGACACCGAAAACAATGTCGAGCGCGCGCTGGAACTTTGCTTCCGGATCAAGGCCAACCCGGCAACGAGACATGTCCGCCTGCTGACCCTGATGCCGGGTGGGAACGAACAGCACCATCTGGATCTGCTGAGGGCAGGAGTGGATGAAACCTTCGTGCGACCGACATCGCCGGGCAAGATCTTGGCATACCTGCACTCGGTCGTTTCGGGAGGTATGGTCCCTAAGGCTCGGGGAGAAACGGGCATTTTCGATGTGTGGGAATTCAGCCTCGAGACGGGCAGGCGTCTAGTAAGGCACGGCTCTAAGGAGGTTCAACTCAGCCCCACTGAGTTCAGACTTCTGAGCCTCCTGCTCCAGGCGCCAGGCCGCGTCTTCACCAGGACCGAACTTATCAGCGCTGCGTGGCCACCCAACTACATCGTCCAGCCCCGAACGGTCGATGTTCACGTCGGACGCTTGCGCCGGCTGCTCGAGCAAATGACTGGCCGCCCCATTATCCGCACTGTGCGATCGAGCGGATATGCGGTGGAGTTCGATTAAACGAAGCTTTGCGTATCTTCACCGCCGCACGAAGTTGCAACGATCGGTCGGTCGGAATTTATGAGGAAATTGTCTTTGCCTTCGTTGAGGTAGGCGCGCGGCAATTTCACGCTTCGGACTGTCTTTCGACAGTTCGGAGCTTAATTTATGAAAGATCATATTCCCGGTTATTCTGCTGGGCGGACGCGTGCAGCCTTCCGAAACACGGCTAGTCTCATCGAGGCGGCCGACACGCATTTCGAAGCAGCTCACTACCAGGGTGTCATGGCGCTCTATGTCCGTCCTTCCGAGGGCCGGACAGTCATCCTGAACTACGACGGTCGCCAAATCGTCGACTTTGTTCGCTGCTCCTATCTCGGCCTGGACAATCATCCCGCCATTGTCGCCGGCGCGGTGGATGCTGTACGAAGCTCAGGCACGCTGCATTGGTCATGTGCTCGTACCCGCTTGAATTTCGCCAGCCTGGGCGAATTGGAAGCATCGCTCTCCGATCTGTTCAACGCAAAGGTGATCACCTACACCACTGTGCTCGCCGCCAACATGAGTGCTCTTCCGTTGATTGCCTCTGGGCACCTCACACCGGTGGGTACAAACCGGTCATGGCCTTCGATCGGCTTGCTCATGCGACACTCGCTTACCACAAGGGCACCATCGCCAGCGAGACACGGGTCGAGACGTTGGCGCACAATGATCTCGCTGGTCTCGAGCGGCTCTGCCGCAAGAACGAGGCGGTCGCCTACATCTGCGATGGAGTCTATTCCATGGGTGGCAGCGCTCCAATCAACGAACTGCGCCGCCTTCAGGAAAAATACGGCTTGTTTCTCTACATTGACGATGCCCATGGCATTTCGTTGTTTGGCGACAAGGGGCAAGGCTTTGCCAGGTCGCAGATGGACGAGCTGGGCAGCCGGACCATAATCGCTGCGTCACTTGGCAAGGGCTTCGGCGCGTCAGGCGGCATGTTGATGCTCGGGACCGTCCATCAGGAGAACCTGTTTCGCAGATTTGCGGTGGCTCATGCGTTTTCCGCGTCGATCAACACGGCTTCAATCGGAGCAGCACTTGCCTCAGCGAGACTGCACCGCACGGATGAGCTCGGTCGGCTTCAGGCAACCCTCCAGAAGCGGATTGCCCTCTTCGACGCGCTCATGCCTACCGCGCAAAGCGGAAAGCCGCTTCCGATCCGCACGATTCACCTCGGCGAGGAATTGATGGCGGTCGCGGCGGCCAGGGTCCTCCTTCAAAAAGGCTTCTATGCGTCGGCTATCTTTTTTCCGACCGTAGCCCGTGGGCAGGCGGGCTTGCGCGTCTGTCTGACCGCGGGCCATTCCGAGGGGCAGATCCGGTCGCTTTGCTCTGAAATCGACATGGTCCGGGATGATATCCGCAAAGCCCATCAGCCGTGACGCGTACGGCAATGCGCTGAGGCTGTTGTCGTATGTCTTTGCGGCTATGGAATATGGCAGCTTGAGGCAGGCGGCCAGAGAGCTGAGAGTGCGTGAATCCAGTGTCAGTCGCAACGTCGTTAAGCTCGAACAGCTTTTGGAGATGCAGCTGTTCGAGCGCGACGTTCGCGGTGTTCGTTTGACCGAGGCAGGTCGAGCCTGGACCGACGTCGTTCGGACCCATTACGAAGGTTTGCAGGAAGCTTTCCGTGACACCGCCCGCGACAATAGGGACGCAAAGATTCTCAGGATTGGTCTTTGCGCAGTGGCCCGAGGAGAATTCCTGAAGCGCCTTGTCGAGCGCTTCCGCAAATCCTGTCCCGATGTCAGTTTGGCCATTGAGGACATTTCGCGCGAACAATGCCTGTCGGCAGTGCGCCGTCGGCGCCTCGACGTCGTCTTTGCGCCAGGGTTCGGCACGGTCACGTCGTGCCGCGGCGAGATGTTGTGGCAAGAGCGAGTCTTCGTTCTTCTGCCAGCTGGTCACCCGCTCACCGAAAAGCGGGCTGTCACATGGGCAGACCTTGCGGGCATGCAACTGCTCATGCCAGTCGGAACGAGCGGACCGCTGCTGGATTTCCATCTGCTGGAGGGTGTCGTTGCTGACGGGTGCTGCCCAACTGTCAAGCTATGCCAAGCTGGCCAAGCGACGGTCATCTTCAATGTACAGCTAGGCCAAGGCGTTACGTTGGCAGGGGAGAGCTTCGCTCAAACAGTCGCCATTGATGCAACGGCGTGGAGGCCTCTTGATGGCCAAAACAGTCTCTGTTCGGTCGGAGCCTTTTGGCTTGAAACGAATCCGAAGCGTGCCGTTTTGCGGCTGATCGGCCTTGCCAGAAAGTTGGCGAATACGATTCCGCCTCCAGAACACTCGCAAAGCACACGCTTTCGTTAGGCCATTCCAGCAAGCGCGTACAGATTTCCGTCCGGAATTGTGTAAGACAACTACCCTTTGGGCGGCGGCGGCGTTTCCGTCAATGGCTGAAGGAGCGGAAACGCAGTCACTGCGACCCAACAAGAACGGTTGCGTGTAGCCGGATGCCATCGCCGCATCGCTTTGCGCGGCTCGCTGCTCGAAGGAAGCACTCCAGGCGAGGCGCTTCGAACCGAACAGCCGGGAGGCGAGCGCCGGGTGGACCACGCCCATTTCTGGATACCAAAGAAAATTGAGAAATCTTTTCGCGAAGCAGACGTTGCCTGTTCCCAGATCCTAGCAACGCGTCTCGCACGCGACGCCGTCGCCATCCCGGTCCAGCTTCTAGCCCCAAGAGCAGTTGTGCAAATACCATTGCGCCTCGTCGCACGAGCTGATTTGCGAGCAGTACCGCCGCGGCTCGCATGAATAGCCGCTTTGCAGGCCATCCACGAACAGGCTTTCCAAGCCGTTCGCCGCGCCGGACGAACTTTTCTTCGCCATCAACGAGGGCTGCGGCATCGTCCATTCGGACGGTGGATGCTACCACCCCTGGCGGCGCGCCCAGTCGTCGACGTCGCGGCGTACACGATCCTTCTCGATGCCGTAACGTTCCTGGATCTTCCCTTCGAGTTGGTCGCGCTTGCCGGCGATGCGGTCGAGGTCATCGTCGGTGAGCTTGCCCCACTGTTCCTTGACCTTGCCCTTAACCTGTTTCCAGTTTCCTTCGACGCGATTCCAATCCATGGTGCGGAACTCCTTTGTTTGCATAATGCGCTAACGGCGGCGCTGCACGGAGGTTCCGGCTTTTGATTGAACTCCATGACGTCACTGATGTTCCTCTCGCACCATGGCGCGCAGTTCCCCGCACTCATGCGAAAGCGCGCTGCCGGACCGGCAATCCAGAGCCCGATCCAGCCGCCCCGGTCGTCTCCCAGCCGGGGCGGCTTTGTCGGGCTTCTTCGTTGCAAATTGCCGCCCAGGACTTGGCCAGCCCATGCATGTCGGATGCCGACCGCGAAGGCATCCGCCAGGAGGAAGTCGAGGCCAGAGGAAAACCAATCTGTGTGGCTGCTCAAGCCTCTGTTCGATCCATGCCGGCGCGTGGTCGCTTGGCTTGAACCAATCGCGCACGTCGACGTCGACGCCGGCGTCTGGCAGCCTGTCACCGAGCGAAGGACTTAGGAGGAGGTGATCCATGCGAAGGCCAGAGCTGCGGTCGTAATTCCCACGATAGGAAAAATTCCAATAGGTGTCGACGCCCTTTGTAGGATGAATCTTCCGGACTGCATCGAGCCACCCGCCTTGAGGCATTTTCGCACAGGCCGCCCTGGATTCCGGGAAATACACGGCATCACCGAGCCAGGGTTGCGGAACGACCGCATCGAGAGGTGTCGGCACAACATTATAGTCGCCGCAGAGCACCGTTGGCTTGGCCTCTTCAAGCAGGTGCTTCCCATAGCTGATCAGGCGATCGAACCAACGCAGCTTGTAATCGAATTTCGGGCCGGGAGCTGGATTGCCATTAGGAAGGTAGAGGCAACCGACAATTATGCCGCCGACCTCCGCTTCGATATATCGACTGTGCGTGTCGTCAGGGTCGCCGGGTAAGCCGCGTCGACGCTCGATAGGTTCCTGTCCGCGGGCGAGGATAGCGACGCCATTGTATGACTTTTGGCCGTGCCAGATGGCGGTGTAGCCTGCCGTCTTGAGCGCATCGGCTGGAAACTTCTCGTCGGAGGTTTTCAGTTCTTGCAGACAGACAACGTCATAGTCCGTCATTTCAAGCCATTTCAGCAGCACCGGGAGCCTGCCATTCACGCCGTTGACATTGAAAGTGGCGATGCGAGTCATTCCAGCTGATCGCTTTCGAATTTGGCCGCCTCGTCAATCTTTCGCCAATCGTTTCCATGGCGGTGGACCAGCGCGCGCGCCTGGGCTTTCGACAGGTTTTGCTTCTCCATGACGTCTTTCACCTGGGTGTCCTCTCCACGGGATGCTGCTGGCTGGAAGCGCGGCGAGGTGATGCGGTCGCTCCGTCGGGCTCATCGCTGCGAGCAATGATATTCGCAAAAGGCAAGCGCTTGGCTTGAGATCGAATTGGCGATTGCCAGAGCAATAGTCGTGCCGGGAAGGCGATCTAGTTCAGCTACGCCGACTTTCGGCGCGCCTTCTCCTTCGACTGCTCTTTGATCCCTTCCTTCTCCAGGCTCTTGCGCAACACCGAGGCGAGGTTCACGACGTTCTCCTTGGGCTGCGGCGCGGGCTTCGGCGGCTTCTTGCCTTTGCGCTTGGCGTCGATCATGGCGATCAACGCGTCCTCATAGGTATCTTCGAATTTTGAGGGGTCGAACTTGGTCACTTTCTTGTCGATCAGCAGACCGGCAATCTCAAGTAGATCCTTGTCATATTTCGGATTCTTCAAATCGTCGAAAACGCTGCCCTCCGATATCATCTCGTTATGAGTGCGCAGTTCGGTCAGGAGCATGCCCTTGCCAAAGGGTTGGATCACGACCTCCCGGCCGCGCTGGTAGAGTACGACACAGGACCTGGCCGCGACGCGTTTCCTGGCCATGGCCTCGCGAAGAACGGAGAACGCTTCAACCGCTGCGCCATCGGCCGGAATGACATAGTAGGGCTTTTCGAGGTAGCGAGTATCGATGTCGTCGATCGCTACGAACTCGCCAACCTCGAGGGTATGCTGCGAAGTCAGCTTCACTTTTTTGATCTCGTCGGGCTCGATCTCGATGAAATCGCCCTTGTCCGCTTCATAGCCTTTTATCTGGTCTTCCGCCGCGACGACATCGCCAGTTTCCTCGTCGACATAGGCGCTTTTGACGGGCAGGCCGTCCTTACGGTTGAGAATCTTGAAATGAATCTTGGAGGCCTCACTTGTGGCGCCGACAAGCTTCACGCCACAGGAGACCGACCCTACCTTCAGAAAGCCCTTCCAAACCGCGCGCGGTGCCGCCATCGCTATGACCTTGCCATTCGATCAATAGGAACACCTACGGCTAGCGCGTGGTTCCATGAGGGTTGTGAGATGCCGACCCGACGCCTGCCGCTGGGCCGCTGCTAAAAAGCCCGTCGCCTATTGGGAGCGCTGGCGACGGGCTTTGTGTGTGCTCGGTTGGTTTTAAGCAGCTGCATCCGCAAAAGGAATCGACTACTTCCAAGGTGTAATGCGATGTTTGCGTCACGATCCGTAGCGCTACGCGCCGTCGCGACCGACGATTGCCGCCAGGATCGCCTCGTAGGCACTCCCGACTTCCTCCTCGATTTCCTGCTCGGAAACGCCCGCGAGCTTGGCATCGGAAAACAGCTTGTCGGTCAGTTCAGATACGGAAATGATATCTGCCCCGACGCTGCCGCGGATCACGTTGTCGGTGATCCACTGCCCGAAGAATTCCGCGCCGCGCTTGCTCATCGCTCTATTACCCAGTGTGCCGAAGATGCGCGAGCCCGCCACCGTGAGGGACGATGGCGAGCTCTCGGGCTGTGCGGCCCGAAGCAGCGCGCTCACTGGCGAGGGTGCGCCACCGGAAAATTAAGACAGCATGCAGCCTTAGGTTCCATCTTGGCGTTTCGCCCACGCGGCATTTCGCCAATCGGAATAATCCCGGCGGAATGATCGTTTATGCGGCAGGCAATGCCTGGGTGAAGGCATGAGTTCCAAAAATCATATCATTGAAGCCGCCAGACAGGCTGCGGCTTGCTCTGGCCTAACCTCGAAAGGCACCAGAGATGACAACGGCTGTTTCGACCCCTTTCACAAGACGATGTGTCGTCGCAGGGCTGGCGGTGGCCGCCGCATCGACGGCTGTGTTGCGCGCCGATAACGCGCGCGCGCAGACCAAGCAGACGACGCCTGAGAAAAGTCTGTATGAGCGGCTGGGGGGCGTATTCGCCATCGCGGCGGTGATTGACTACTTCAGCGACGCCGTCGTGAAGAACCCCATCGTCGGCCAGAAGTCCAAAAACCCGCAACTGCGGAAATGGCACACCACGAATCTTGAACGGCTGCCCGGCCTCAAGTTCATGCGCACGCTTTGGGTCTGCGACGTTTCCGGTGGCCCCTTCAAGTTCGTGGCCACCAAGCCCGGCGCGACGCCGCTCGGCCTCGAGGAGGCCCACCGCGACTTGCGCATCTCTCCGGCGGAATTCGATGAGGTTGCAGCGGAACTCGGGCGGACCCTGGACCACTTCAAGGTCCCGAAGGCTGAGAAGACGGAGGTGCTGGCAGCCTTCGCCGCGCACAAGGACGAGGTTACCGCCGGCTACGTCAAAAAGGGCTGAAGCCGTCGGTAGCCAGGTGAAGGATGGCGTGAGAACCGATTATTGGCTCGGATGCTCTTCCCGGGAATCCTGCAATGAAGCGTGCGCAAGTCTTCCTCGCCGCGGACGTGCTTTACGCGTCCGATCAGGCCCGGCCGGCGCCGTCCCTGTGGCCTGAACACATTGCTACAGCCGCTCGCTCTCGGGGCCGCATACATAGCTATGCAATTGGGATCGGTCGCGTGACTTGGCCTTGGGAACCTTACTTTGCGTGAGCCGTTCTGGTCCCCTCGGAAGGGACTCACTCAATGGCAGAAAATGATAACCGGGCTAGTTAGTCTGCACGCTATAGTTCATCGCCTACAGGTCGAGACTGGTATTAGCAAGTCTCAGGCGCTCGAACTGATATTCCTTCTTCGCCTGAATTGGACCTCGCTCATGCGCGAGGCGAAGGTGATCAAGAGCAGCCGATAGCGCAGCTTATAGCCGTACGACAACGCAAGCCCGACCGCAGGCCGGCAACCAACCCTCATTTTGCCAACTATAAGAAAAGCCCGCCGCCAAGTGGCACGGGCTTTCGAGCTCCATTGGGTCGCGGCTACGTCCCTGAGAAATCGACCGCTTGCAGCCTCAATATCGCGGCTTTGGCGATGACGGTGATCTGGAACGGTGCCGAAATCCTGAAGCGCCTACCGCGCGCCATGCCGAAACCCACATCTTCATCTGGTTCCACATCG
Organism: Mesorhizobium silamurunense; assembly: GCF_014843905.1. NCBI lineage: Bacteria > Pseudomonadati > Pseudomonadota > Alphaproteobacteria > Hyphomicrobiales > Phyllobacteriaceae > Mesorhizobium > Mesorhizobium silamurunense. Next base: position 12,984 of record NZ_LPVS01000004.1, read on the forward strand.
CCATGAAGATCCAGCCCATGCAGCAGATCGCCGATCACATCGTGCGATCCCGGCCTGCCCCTCACCATCGACAGGGACATCAGGGCCGTGATGTGGCGTCTGTGGCACGGTCGGGTCGATTGCGCGATCCGCGACCTGGAACAACTCCTGGCGAGACTGCCGCAGCCACTGGCGGGCGGTGAGTTCTCGATCGCGCGGCTTCGCAGCCTCGGAGCGCAGCTCTTGACCTATGTCCGTTCGAACCGCGGCGCGATCATCAACTACGGAAGCGTACCGAGCCGGACTCCGCGTTGCCACGACCCTCGCCGAGTCGGCGGTGAATCCACTTCGGCAAGCGGATGATCAAGAAACAGCAAATGCGATGGTCGCTCCATGGCGCCCCACATATGCAGGTTCGCTTCTGACGCGGCATCCAGGACGTCCTGTTCCGCTCGATGAGTCAGGCGTTGTGAGTGCATTTCACGAGATGATAGTTTTGGCGAAAAGAAATCCCGAGAAGATCAATCATCGGCGCCGGAAATATTGGAGCCGTTCGGACGCGAAGGCTTGTAGCCAGCGGCCATGAGGTCCAGCTCGCCAATTCGAAGCGGCCAGATACCGTCCGCAATCTTGCCCGCGATGTCGCAGCTATGGCTATCTCCAAGAAGGAGGCCGTGGAGGGCGTTGAGACGATAACTCTTGCATCCCGTTCGGCAAGTATCCCGGCCGCTCCGGGTTCACGCCGTCCGCCGCCACGTAGACCTTCACCGTGGGATGGCTGCAGCCCAGCTGCCGCGCGATAGGCAGACCGCGCGCTTAGTTGTCCTGCGGATCGAAGGAATGACCAGCGATTGCTGACGGTCTTTTTGGGCCAAGCAGGCGCCGTCTTCGCGGACGACCCCAACAATCGGCCAATCGATATGGCCGCTCATGACACGAAACGTCTCAAGGCGAGCGGGAACCGAGGCCAACCTGGGGTCGATGTTCACGCTTCGTGCTTCGAAAGTCGCATAAAAAGCGGAGCCGGAATCGCGAAATTAACCCACTCGCTAACCAGAGGTATCACGACCGAGAATCGTGAGCTCCGCGGGCCGCGCTTTGCTGGACGCGGTCTGCGGAGTCAACCAGGCATCACAAAGCAGGTTCGAGGTCGACATCATGCAACTCAGTCACCTGCGCAACGGCCAGGGAGGTGCTTGGGGCGGTCAGCACCCAGCCTACAAAGCCGGGCTCTCTCTTGAGGACGGCAGCGCCGCCAATTGCTTGGGCAGTGACGCGTTCAAGGACGATCGTACCGAACCCTTTACGTTCGCTGTCGTAGTTTGTGCTCATTGCTGGCACATACTTCTCTTCCCAATTCAGTTCGAATTCCTTCTGGCCTGAGATTTTAGGATTAACCCGCCACGTTACCGACACTTGGCCAAGTCCGTTCGAAAGGGCGCCGTATTTGGCCGAATTGGTGGCGAGCTCGTGCAGAGCAATGCCGATGTATTGCACCGCGTTGGGCTGTAAAGTAAGCACCGGACCCGACAAGGAGATTTGGTCCTCGTGGCCGAATGGCTTAAGATGTTCCTGGATCAGGTCGAACAGCGTGGCGCCTGACCAATCCGAAATAACCAGAAGGTCGTGAGAGCGCGCCAGCGCCGCTATCCTATCGCGGATATTTCTCTCGAACTCTCTCGGGTCGTTCGCCCATTTTGCCGTCTCCCGTACCATTGAGGTGATTACCGCGAACTGATTCTTCACGCGATGGTTGACCTCGCGCATCAGCAGCTTGATGCGATGTTCGCTCTCCTTGGCAGGTGTTATGTCCCGCGCGATTTTGGATGCTCCGATTATCCGGCCGGTGTCGTCCCGGATGGGTGAGATCACGAGAGAAACATTGATGAGGCTGCCGTCCTTGCGCCGCCGAACTGTCTCAAAACTGTCTACCCGCCCGCCGGCTCGAATGCGGGCGATAATGTAGTCTTCTTCGTCCCGATGTTCAGGAGGGATGAGCATCGTAATATGCTTGCCTACCGCCTCGTCTGCGGAATAACCGAACAGCCGCTCAGCTGCAACATTCCAGGACTGGATGAAGCCGTCTAGATCTTTACTGATGATGGCGTCGAAGGAAGACTCTACGATCGCCGAGAGGCGCTGCCTTGCTCGTTCATTCCGCTTGTGTTCGCTAAGGTCAAAGAGCATGTTCACTGAGCCAGTCAGGTTGCCCTCGGCGTCGCGAAGAGGAGTCGGGAGCGTCAAAAACGGGACAAATGTCCCGTCTGGACGTTGAGCTACGCCTTCGACATTGCGTATTAGGCCGTTTTCCTTCAGAGCCATGACCATAGGATAGTCGGCATGCGGCAGCTCATTGCCTTCGGTGGTAAAGAGGCGAAGTGTGACACCCCCTTCGTCGCTGCCAACTTGCGGTTCACGGCCAGCGAGCTGGGCTGCTGCTTTGTTGTAGTAGGTTATCTTTCCACCTGGGTCAGTCGTGTAAATGGCAACAGGAAGGCTCTCCAGTATTTGCCTAAACGGATCCTCGTCCCGCGTTATCTCATCTCGCGACTTTTTGAGTTCGGTGACATTCACAGTGAAACAGCGAATGTATAGCAGCTTGCCGTTCTCGTATTTGCCGTTGGATGTAAGCTCTACGTTCTTGATGCCGCCATCCCTCGTTCTCATCTTCACCGGGCAGCGATTAACTGTCGCGCCGCGACGGAGCTGCTCCAGAATTTCGTCGCTTTCCGCCCGATTCGCGTAGAATTCGGCCACGTGTCGGCCGATGTAGTCCTCGGCAGGATAGCCGAGCAGCTCCAGCGCTGCCTTGTTGGCATAGAGCACGGTACCGTCGGCTGCGATGACGTGCAGCGCAAGGGTTCCGTTTTCGAAAAAGTCCTGGAAATCGAATTTTGATTGCAACCCGCTATCATATCCTGGCGATGCGCTTTGCAAGCCGGCAAATTTGCTCTTCATCTTGTCCGGTGTCCAACCATGAGAGCCGCAACGCCCGGTGTGCGCATTGGTTCCACGAACATTAAAGCATCAGGACCGGACGAAAGATGCAGGCTGCCAGCACGCCGCAATCCCGCCGGCACCACGATTTGATGGGCGATCAACGCCGAGCTGCAGGGACGAGGAAGTGGCGACGATTTCCGATGGAACCGTCGATGGAGCAAACGAAACGGCGACATCGGAGCGGCAAACTGGGTGCAAGTGATCTATCTGCCACCAACTGCCAAAGCACGAGCCGCGTGAAATGGGGCGTGTAAAATCTCTCAGAGACCGATGATGCGGCCGCCGCGGGCGAGCGTGCGGCTGATCTCGACCAGTTGCCGGTCGGCCATGCCGAGTGCCGATACGGGCGTGTCGGTCTCTAGATGCGGCGCGAGATCGTCGAGGATGGCGCGCGCCTCACGGCGAAAGCCGGCACGCGGAACGAGCTTCAACCCGCGTGTCCGGCCGAGGAAGATGTTCTGGGCGACGTCGAGCTGCGCCACCAGGCTGAGCTCCTGGCTGACGAGGCCGATGCCCATGGCCAGTGCATCGCGCGGCCCGTCGATGCGCACCGTGCCGAGCGGATCGAGCGCGATGCGGCCTTCATCCGGCTGCACGATGCCGAACATCACCTTCATCAGCGTCGACTTGCCGGCGCCGTTCTCGCCAAGAAGGGCGTGAACCTCGCCGCCGCGCAAATCGAGATCGACGCTTTTCAGCGCCTGGACACCGGCAAAACGCTTGGCGATGCTGGTCATCCGAAGTGCGGGAGGACGGCTTTCGCCGTCCTCTGCTTGGGGGATTACACTAAGCACCTGCGGTGCCTCAGTTTGTGTTGGGATCGGGGAAATCCTTGACGTTGTCCTTGGTGATAACGGCCTGGGGCGACAGGATCCAACGCGGAATGGCCTGGCAGCCGAGAAGCCGCAGCGCCATCTGCACCCCGAGCTGGCCCTCTTCGAAGGGGAACTCAGCCACCGTCGCGCGCATCTCGCCGGCGCCGACCGACTTCTTGGCCTCCCGGATACCGTCGGTGCCGACGACTGCGACCTTTTCCAGGCTGCTGCCGCTGGTGACGGCTTCGACGACGCCGAGCGCCATGCCGTCATTGTTGGCGTAGATACCGGCGAGGTCCGGTGTCTGGCGAAGGATGTTCGATGTCGCGTTCAACGCGGTCAGTCGGTCCCAGTTGCCGGGCTGGCTCGCGACGAGTTCCAGGTTGGAATATTTCTTGAGCTCTTCCTTGAAGCCCTGGATGCGCAGGCGCGCATTGGGCGAGCCGGCGGCGGCCTCGATCTGGGCGACCTTGCCGCCATCCGCATAGGTCTGGTGCAGGAAGGCAGCCGCCTTGGCGCCGCTGGCGCCCTCGCTGCGCGCGTCGTCGATGATGATGGTGGGGATGTTGGCCGCGCGCGCCGCTTCGATCACGGGCGCCAGGTTGGAATCGGACTGCGGCGACAACAGCAGCGCGTCCGGCTTCTGCGACAGCACGGTCTGCGCCAGGTTGAGCTGCTCGATCATCGAGCTTTCGTCCTTGGCGGCCTGCACGTCGACACTGATCTTGTACTTCGCCGCCTCGGCCTTGGCACCGGCTGCGACGTCCTGCCAGAACTCGTTGATCAGCGTCTTGGTCATATAGGCAAAATGCAGTTCCTTCTTGGGCACCGGAACGACACCGAACTCCTTCTCGAGCGCGGTCGATTCGATCTTGGCCATCTTGGCCGTCGGATAGGCCGGACAGCTGTCCTCGGCGAAAGCCGGGACTATGCTGAAAAGGGCGAGCGCCGTCGAGGCGGCAAGCAGGCCGCTTGTCCGTAACGTCATCGAAATTCCTCCCATTGCGTGCCGGATCAGTTCCGGAGCTTCCTCTTCCCTGCAGACCCGAGCGCCGGGGCCAGATCCTCACGTCCTCAAGCGTCCTGACTGTTCACGACTTCACCGTGTTGCAGCAAGTTGAAAACTAGATCATTCGATCTGTTAGATTCAAATTAGAAGGCCTATCCAATTTTTTAGCCGGGCTAAAAGAAAAATGATATGGCAGGGGCCGGCCAGAACGGGTGGGGCATGCAGATACCGGTCAAGGCGATTTGGGTTTTCCATGCCGCCGCTCGCGCGGGCAGCATCTCGCGCGCCGCCGAGGAGTTCGGCGTGACGCCCTCGTCAGTCACCCAGCAGATCCAGGCGCTAGAGGTGCAACTCGGGGTGAGCCTGCTGACCAAGATGGGCCGCCGCGTGGTGAATCCGATTAAGCCCGCGTATGACTATTGCCGTGCCGATTGGTCCGGCATCCGGTCGCGCTCGGCGCGCAGCCAGTCGAGGAAAAGCCGCACCTTCTTTTGCCTCAAATGGTCGCGGGGACATACGATCCACTGCGTGACGATACGCACGCAAGGAGGATTGGCGACGGGGCAGACGAGCCGACCGTCGCGCAACTCGCGCTCCATCATCATGCTGCTTTCGAGCGCGATCCCCATCCCGTCAAGGGCCGCATCGATAGCCATGTGAGAGCGGTCGAACAGGATACGGCGCCATCGGTGCGGCGGTTGCATGCCTGCGATTTCACCGAGTGGATCAGTCGGAACCGCGTCAGGTCCTCGGCGCCACCATCAGCGACGAGATCGAGCGAGAAGACTGCCCGCGACGGCCAGGGCCGGCGCGCAGGCCGGCACGAAGGTTTCCTCGGCCAGCCCTTCGACGAAAAGGCCGGGCCAGCGACCATCGCCATGGCGTATTTCCAGATCGACAAGCTCGCGATTGAAATCGGTCGGCTCATTGGTTCCGTCGAGGCGGATTTCCAATTCCGGGTTTTGGTCGAGAAAAGAGGCAAGGCGCGGGAGCAGCCATTTGTTGGACAACGTCGGCGTTGCCCGCACCGTCAGCATCGTCACCGACCTGTAGCCGCGGATCGTGCTTGTGGCCTCGGATATGCTGCCTGCGAGCTTGAACCAGGCCGGCCATTGCGCCGCAGCGTCCAGCCTGTCCACTTGATAACTTTACGATATTCTGTATTTGTGTGAAAAATCCGAAGGCTGAAGGTTTTCATATGCTGTCCCGTTTCGCCACCCGATTGAACTCGTTCGCGTCCGCGCCGCATCTGCGATGGCCGGACCTTTCCGGCAAACCGAGCATGATGCAGATGGCGGAGCGCGCCGCGACCGTCAGCGGCCTTACCGATGTGGACCTGAATTTTCCCGACCATGTGTCCGGCGAGCCTAAAGACATTGCCCGGCGCATCGGCGACTTTGGGCTGTCCATCAACGGCCTTGCCATGCGCTATTACACCAATCCGGCATTCAAGCGCGGTGCTTTCACCAATCCGGACGAGGCCGTGAGGCGCGAGGCCATCGATATGACCAAGCGCGGCATCGACGCGGCGCGCGCCATGGGCGCCGACCTGATGACGATTTGGCTCGGCCAGGATGGCTTCGACTACAACTTCCAGCTGGACTACACGCAGGTCTGGGACTGGGAGGTCGCCGGAATACGCGAAGTGGCCGAGCATGATCCGGGCTGCCGCATCAGCATCGAGTACAAGCCCGACGAGCCGCGCGCGCAGTCGCTGTTGCGGGACGCGGCGACGACGCTGCTTGCCATCGCCGAAGCGGGGTCGCCCAATCTCGGCGTCACCATAGATTTCGCGCATGCGCTCTACGCGGGCGAGCAGCCGGCCCTCGTTGCCCATCTGATCCACCGCCGCAGCCGGCTGTTGGGCGTTCATCTCAACGACGGCTACGCCAAGCGCGACGACGGGCTGATGGTCGGCGCGGTGCATATCCGCTCGACCCTTGAACTGCTCCACCAGATCCGCCGCGACGGTTTCGACGGCGCGCTCTACTTCGACACCTTTCCCGATACAAGCGGGCTCGATCCGGTCGCCGAATGCGAGGCCAACATCGCGACCGTGCAGCGCCTGCTGGCGATTTCCGAGCAACTGGCGGGCGACAACGGCCTTGCCGACGCGCTCTCCCGTCAGGATGCCGTAGCCAGCCAGAGGATCGTCAACAGGGCCTTGATCGGCGCGTGACCGGCGCTCATCAATGCCGCAGGAGACCATGATGCCGAAGGAGAAAGCATGAGCCTTTCACTTGGCGATCCGAGGACGATCGGACCGCGTATCCGCATGATGATGCCACACCTCACGCCGCTGGAGGGGCGGGTGGTCGACATGATCCTCGGCCGGCGCGATTTCGGCGAGACCACATCGCTGAAGGCTGTGGCCGAAGACGCCGGCGTCTCGGAGGCCATGATCGTCAAGATCGCCAAGAAGCTTGGCTTCGACGGGTTCAAGGACTTCCGGGCGGGCCTTGCCGGCTACAACCGCCTGCCGACCGCCGAATTGCATGAGGAGCTTTCGCCCGACGACACAGATGCCGAGATCGCGCGCAAGGTGTTCCGCACTTCCGTCCATGCGCTGGAGGAGACGCTTGCCATTCTCGATCCCGAAGCGCTGGAGCGCGCGGCCGACCTGATCTTCAGCGCGCGCCAGCGTGACCTCTATGGCGTCGGCGGCTCGGCGCAGATCGCCCGCGACGTCGCGCACAAGCTCTTGCGCATCGGCGTGCGCACCAGCGTGTTCGACGATACGCATATGATGCTGATGTCGGCTTCGCTGCTGGGGGAGGGCGATGTCGCCATCGCCTTCTCGCATTCGGGCGCCAGCACAGCGGTGATCGAAGCCATCGAGCTGGCGCGCCTGCGCGGCGCCCGGACCATCGCGCTCACCAACTATGCGACGTCGCCGCTCGCCTCGGTCACGGACGTGGTGCTGTGCTCGACCGCCCAGGGCTCGCCGCTGCTGGGAGAAAATGCCGCCGCGCGCATTGCCCAGCTGATCATCTTCGACGCTGTCTTCGCCGCGGTCGCGCGGCGCGACTTGAAGGCGGCGGAGCGCAATCTCGCCGCGACCATGGGCGCGGTCGCCGGCAAGCGGCGCGGCGCATGAGCGCTTCGGTTCGTCCTGTCGTGGTTGTGGTCGGCAGCCTGCACTACGACATCATGGTCGACGCGCCGGACCGTCCCCGCAAGGGCGAGACGGTCACCGGTTTCGGCTGGCGGCCGAAATTCGGCGGCAAGGGCGGCAACCAGGCGGTCGCGGCGGCGAAGGCAGGCGCCGACGTGCGGATGGCGGGCGCCGTGGGCGACGATGATTTCGGCCGGTTTCTCCTCTCCAACCTCACCGCCGCCGGTGTCGATGCGTCCCGTGTCGCCCGCATTGACGGCAGCGGCTCAGGCATGAGCGTCGCCATAACGGATAGTAGCGGGGACTATGGCGCCGTCATCGTCACCGGGGCTAATGCCGCGGCCGATCCGAAGAGCCTGGACGACCCTGCGCTTTGGCGAGATGCTGGCGTGCTCATCCTGCAGAACGAAATGCCCGACGCCGTCAATCTCGCCGCGGCGAAAGCCGCGAAGACGGCCGGGGTGCCCGTGTGTCTCAACGCCGCGCCGTACCGGCCGCTGCCGGACGAGCTCATTGCACTGGTCGACATACTGATGGTGAATGCGATCGAGGCCGAACAGTTCTCGGGCTACCCGGTCGGGGACATTGCTTCGGCCGTTGGCGCGACCAGGCTGCTCTCCAGCCGCTGCGCTACCGTGGTGGTGACAGCAGGCGGGGACGGCGTGGCGGGCATGCAGCGCGGCGAGAATCCCGTCGTGGTTCCCGCCATTCCGGTCCGGCTGATCAGCACGCATGGCGCGGGCGATGTCTTCGCGGGGACCTTTGCCGCGGCACTGGCCGCGGGTCAGGCCTTTGCGCAATGCCTCGAGATCGCGAACCAGGCCGCCGCTATCCACGTCTGCACCTGACGACATGTTCAATCTTTAGTCCAGCTAAACAATCGAGCTCCCCTTCTAAATTGCGCTAACAGCTTTCTCGCCATACGAATGAGCCCGTCCGGCAAGCACTGGCCGGACCATCGGCGGCGCGGCCGGCCGGGGAGGTAGCAACGTCGCTGCGGGAGGGCGCAAGGCGCCTTCGTTGCGTGTTCCGGTCAACCGGGCACGGAAGCCTTTGCATGCCTCGCCGAAGCCGACGCCGGGCCCGAGAATTCGGTCGTGCGAAGGAAGCAGACATGAACCTCTACACTTTGCTTGCCGCACGCGCGGAGCGTGGCCGTCCGGTACGGGTCGGCTTGATCGGCGCCGGCAAGTTCGGCTCGATGGTCCTGTCGCAGGCGCAGCGCATCGCCGGATACCACATGGTCGCGGTGGCGGACTTGAATATTTCCGAGGCGCGGGATTCTTTGCAGCGCGTCGGCTGGGCGGCGGAGCGATACCAGGCGAAGGATGCCGGCGAAGCAGTGAAGAACGGCACGACTTTCGTCACCGACGACGTCGCCGCCCTGCTTGCCTGCGATGAGATCGAATGCGTGATCGAGGCGACGGGTCATCCGATCGCCGGAACGCGCCATGCGATGGCGGCGATCGAAGCCGGCAAGCATGTTGTCATGGTCAATGTCGAGGCCGACGTCATGGTCGGCCCGATCCTCGCCGAGAGGGCGCGCCAGAAGGGCGTCGTCTATTCGATGGCCTATGGCGACCAGCCGGCGCTGATCTGCGAGCTGGTGGACTGGGCGCGGGCGACCGGTGTGATCTGCGAGCTGGTGGACTGGGCGCGGGCGACCGGTTTCGAGGTAACGGCGGCCGGCAAAGGAATGAATTTCGAGCCGCGCTACCGCTACTCCACCCCCGACACCGTCTGGGGTTTCTTCGGATGGACCGAGGAGGAAGTGGCGAAGGGTGATTTCAATCCGAAGATGTACAACTCCTTCACCGACGGCACCAAGGCGGCGATCGAGATGGCCGCGGTCGCCAACGGCACCGGCCTCGACTGCCCCGATGACGGCCTCGGTTTCCCGCCCTGTGGCCTGCACGACCTTGCCAGGGTGTTCCGCCCGGCCGACGATGGCGGGCGCATGGCGCGCTCCGGCCTTGTCGACATCGCCGCCAGCCAGGAGCCGGATGGCCGCGAGGTGTTCAACAACATCCGCTATGGCGTCTTCGTCACCTTCAAGGCGCACGACGAGTACTCGCGCGCCTGCTTTAAGCAGTATGGGCTGCTGACCGATCCTTCCGGCTGGTACGCCTCGATGTGGCGGCCCTTCCACATCATCGGGCTGGAGACCTCGATCAGCGTGCTCTCGGCCGTGCTGCGCAACGAGCCGACAGGTTCCTCGAAGGAATTCCGCGGTGACGCCGTGGCGACCGCCAAGAAGGACATGCAGCCGGGCGAGATGCTGGACGGCGAGGGCGGCTACGCGGTCTGGGCCAACGCCATTCCAGCCTCGATCAGCCTCGAGCGCGCGGCACTTCCCATCGGCCTGGCGCACAATGTGCGGCTCAAGCGCGCCGTCAGGAAGGACCAGATCGTCAGCTTCAACGATGTCGAGCTGGTGAGCGACCTCGATGTCGTGAAGGTGCGCCGCGAGATGGAAGAGCGGTTCCGCCCGACGCCGAGCGTGGCTGCCTGATCGTCCCAAAAGGAAAGTCATGACCAAGCGCCGTGCGCTACCCTTCGTGGTGATCCCCGAATTCCGCGTCAGGCTGCAGGTCAGGACCGCATTTCTCGACGCTGCCCTGGACGATGCCCGACATTCGCTCGCCAATGAGGCCGGCTGCCACCGGGTCGATGTCGTCTGCCCGGAGGGCGCCGAGGTCACGGTGCTGTTCTATGAGGTCTTTGAACGATCGCGCCGTGTTCGAGGCGCATCTACAAACCCCGCATCTGAAGCGCTTCCAGGCGGCGATGAAGGCGCTCGAGGTCGAGGAAACGGTCGTGCGCTTCGGCGCGCTCAAGAATCTCTAAGCCACACGCGCTGCGATGACCACCAGCAGCAGGATAGGCTTCATCGGAACTGACTTCTTTTGGCTGTAATTTTCGGGAAGTCATTACGACACCCGAGCACTGCGGCCAGCAGGTCATCATAGTCAACAACCCCCCGTTGAAATAGCGAGCGCCAGAACCTGACCCCTCGTCCGAACGGCGGTCGATTTTGTCGTCGGCGCGTATCCGATCGAATACGAGCTGGCACACGGCCAAATCTTCCGGTTCGATAAATTGCTTTTGCAGAGCTCCAAGCATCGCAGCACCTCACGGGGCCGGGGCACAACGTGCGTTTCGATATCGGAATTGATCCGCGCCGTAAGGAGATCGTTTCCGCTTTGTGAACTCACCGATTGGCAAATTGGCAATCTCATTGAGCAAAGCGCGACCGATGCCGGATTTGCGATTGAATTCGACGCTGCGGACCCTACGAAGGTCTCTGAAATCCTACAAAGAGGCGTATCCTCCTCGCCACGCAGATGCTTTACCCGGCCCATCAAGCCAGGCCTCACTCATTGCGTTGCCGGCCGCTTCATGCCCTTTGGCGCCGGCCCTGCATGCTCTTGAACGCGCTGCCAGAGCCGCTCGCGCATCTCTCGGTTCAGAGTGATGAAAGCGGAGCCTACATACCGCCCGGTGCCTCTGTCTGCCATCAGCGCAAACGCCGGCTTCCCGCCTCCCGCTCGATACCAAACAGCTCGTATTCCTCGATCGCGTAGCACTTGGCCTTTAGCCAGTCGGTCGAGCGCCCGGAGCGATATTTGCTGTCCTTTCTGCTTCGATCGCGCAGCGTGGCGTCAGCGCAGAAGTCCGCTGCTCTCGAAATCTTCCCAGCCGCGCAATTTGGAATGGGATTTGTCCTCCCGATCGTTTTTGGTTGAGTCTACAGCCCCACCGCCGCTCTTTAGGGCACGCTTCATGGCCGCCTTTCCAGCGGCTCGGCGACGGCTCTCGGCAGCTGTCGCGGCGTCTTCCTCACGCCAGACCGTAACCAGGTCACGGTCAAGGACATCTTCGATGTGCCGCGGATCGAATACGTGAAAGGTGATTTTTCTCGCTCGTCCGCGAAGTTTCACTGTCCTAGTCCCGGCGCTTTGCAAGCGACCGTCCTTGAGCCACCGGTGTCGCTCGCCCGCTGAAATCACGAGGATGTCCTCGACTTCGCGGGGGATCACGGGGAGGTCTTCGATGTCCTGCATTGCTTTGGATACGATCGCACATGCCGCTTGCACATCAGCATCGGAGTCTTCCTCCGGTAGGCGCAACGCAAGCACCCGGGATTCGATATTGAGCAGTTTTCTCGACGCCGCGGGAAGACGAGCGCGTATGTCGAGAAAGATACCTCTCGCTCTTACCGACGATCCAAGCGTTGCAGCTGGAGATAGCGCCCATTCTGCAACCAGCTTCGCAGCTACATCCATTTTTCGGCGCCCGAGCATTCCCTTTAAATAGGTCTCCCACCCACCAAACTTCAACGCGGAGCCTGCAACCGCCGGAGCATCCCAGGACCCTCTTGGGCAAGGCGCATTGAAAATTCTGCGGAGAGTCAGCCGCATAGCCCGAACGTATGTCAAATCGAATGTACTAAAGCCGCGAGGCGACTGGCGATGCGGCTAACTGCCCCGCCAATCTGCGCCGCCTAAGGCGCCGACAGCAGTGGCCACAAGCCACGCCGCAGCGAACAACGCCTGGTACAGCCATGATGCCAAGCCTCGCTAGCAACCCACCCGCACCGCCAATGACTACGCCAACACCGGCAGCCGGCTACATTCCTCGGCTCCTCGGCGGCACTCGAGCGATCAGCTTAGTACAGGCGGCCTTGCACGCGAGAGCTCTCATGAGCCTCAGCCCTTAGGCGTCGTGGAGGTCTCTAGCGACGCTCCCACCTTGCTAGCCAGTTGGGGAAATGCATCGGAACCGCACCTAGTCTCTCCAGTTATGAATTTGAAGGGACATTACCCCCTTGGAGATGACCATGAAACAGCTTCTGTTCGCATCAGCCATAATGGCCTTGTCCGCCGGTCTTGCCTTCGCGCAAACAAGTAGCACGACGTCAAGCGGATCCTCTTCTACAACCACCACGGTGCCGACCGACCAGAACACAGACGCGACCACAACGAAATCGACCAATCCGAACTCGGCCAAGGACTGTGCGCCAGGACAACAAAACGGCAGCGCTAAACAGGCGGCGCCAGGTCAACAAGATACGAGCGCCAAAACCGCTGCGCCGGGTCAAATGAAAACGACCACCGAAGGCTGCTGACCGGAGTTCGACCAGATTGGCCCGCCGGCCCACCCGGCGGGTTTCTGTTGGACTGATGCACTTACATCTCATTCCCGCCGATGACACCGGCCTCACCTCCAGCGAGGTTGGGTCAGCGTCGGCCCTCTCGTAGCAAAGACCACGCCCGCTCCCTCGAAGGCCCGGCGCATAGCAGCGAGTTTACGGGGATTCGGCATCCTATAACCGTTCTCAAAATCGCTGATCGTCCCCTCGCCAAGATTGGCCTTGGCTGCGAGACGCACTCGCGACCAGTTCAATAGCGCCCGTGCCGCACGTGATTGCTCTGCTGATAGATTTGTCAAAGCGGCCTCCAACTACACGCGGTCGCGGTCCCGGAAAATCCGTCTTGGTTTTGTCGTCTGCCATGCGTGTCCCGATGAAGGAGAACAGCGACAGGGGGTGTATGTTCCCCTTTGCTTTTTCAGCAATCTCTAATGGAACCAGAGCAGCCCGTGCGATATTGCATCAAATTCGAGTTGCGTTGGGGCTTCGATGCGTACGCGTTCCAGCGACGGTCGGCTATCGTTCGTTTCTCCTCTTATGCCTAGCCTGGGGACAAACCGAGGAAGGCGATGGTTGGATCCATCAGGTGAAGTTCGACGGCTACCGCTCGCAGACCATCATCGATGACGGCGACGTTCGGATCTGCACCCGCCGCGGCCTCGACTGGACCACCAAATATCGCGACCTTGTCGAGACGGCCAAAGGGCTCAACGTTCAAAGCGTGATTGTCGATGGGGAATCATCGTCCTGAATGATGCCGGCGTTTCGGACTTCGGCGCAAAGCCATCACGCGCCGCCAGCACGACCTCTACTTCGTCGCTTTCGATGTGCGGCACCTCAATGGCCACTACCTGCTGGACATGACACTGGTAGACCGCCGCGACGTAGTCGGCGTATCCAGTTCTGCGAGGCTCTGCAGGCACAGGGTCCGCCGTCTTTCACCTAGGGTCAGGACTCATTGATCCAGAAGATGAAGGCTGCAGCGAAGGCGAT